>JANQIV010000223.1 GCA_028282005.1 Melioribacteraceae bacterium
GCGGGGCCGACGAGACTCGAACTCGCGACCTCCGGCGTGACAGGCCGGCGTTCTAACCAAACTGAACTACGACCCCGAGTAGTTCAAAATTTATATCACCATTTTTTCAAATTCTAAGAACAATAAATCAATGCCTCAAAAAAAACAGACCTAAATTTAATATTACTACTAAGTAAATGCAAGTAAAATTATAATGATTTTGTGCCAAAACTAATTCCAACTGCATGGCCAGCTTGTACAGCCTGATCACCCGGTGTAACTAGCTTTTGTTTTGCAATTGCATCTTCAATTCTTACACTTTGAATTTGGTTTCCTTTTAATGCAACCATATGGCCAAATTGCTTATTTATTGCTAAGTTAATCGCATTCACACCAAATTTAGTAGATAATATTCTATCAAAAGGTGTTGGGCTACCACCACGCTGTAAATGGCCAAGCACGGTAAATCTAGTTTCTAACCCAGTATTTTTTGAAATATTTTTTGCAACAACTTCACCAATTCCACCTAGCTGTATTGGATCGGTTCTTTTGATATCTTTAGCTTTAACAACCATTTTTCCATTTTTTGGTTTTGCACCTTCGGCAACACATACAATACTGAATCTTTTACCCATTATATTTCTGTTTACAACTCTGTCATAAAGAACATCCCAGTCAAATGGCATTTCTGGTAAAAGAATAACATCAGCACCGCCTGCTAGCCCGCCGTTTAATGCAATCCATCCTGCATATCTTCCCATAACTTCAATAACCATTACTCTGTGGTGGGAAGAAGCTGTTGTATGTAATCTGTCAATTGCCTCAGAAACAACATATACTGCTGAGTCGTGGCCGAAAGTCAAATCAGTCGCTTCAAGGTCATTATCAATAGTTTTAGGAACACCAACGATGTTCATTCCCATTTCGCCTAACTTACGTGAAATGTGCATTGTACCATCACCGCCAATAGCAATTAATGCATCTAATCCCCAAGCATCGTAATATTTCTTAGCATTTTTGGATCTATCAAAAATTTTAATTTCACCGTCAACATCTTCCGGCCAATGATAAGGGTCACCTTTATTTGAAGAGCCTAAGATGGTTCCGCCTCTTGCTAAAATGCCGGAAACATCTTTGTTGTAAAGTTCGATTGCTTTACCTTCAACCAAACCTTCAAAGCCGTCTAGAATACCCATTACTGAAAGACCGTTGTCATGCGCCGGCTTTGCTACACCGCGGATTACAGCATTTAATCCCGGGCAATCGCCGCCGCCGGTTAAAATTCCAATTCTTTTGATTCTCGTTGATTTTCCCATTTATTACCTAACTGTTTTTGTACAAGGTTGCAAATATAATAAAATTAATGAAAATACCTTAATCTCAATATTAAGATTTCTTAATATTTTGATATGTCTTAAAGTGTAGTTTTGCGATCTTTTTCAACTCGACTTCACCATAATTTTCAAAAATTTCTCTGGCTTGCTTAGATACAACATCTGAAGCACCCTTTGATAATCGGTATTTTGAAGTGGAATGTTTAATGAACCATTGATTGAATTTGTTGCGGGCAAGTATTGATGCGGCAGCCACCGCAGTATATCTTTCTGCTTTGGGAGTTTGAATAAATTTCACATTAAAATATTTTGTTTTGGATTGAATCCCAAGATTCTTATTACTGAACTTATCTGTAATAACTGTTTTGCAATTAACTTTTTCTAAAATGTTTTCAATTACTTTTGAATGACACCAATCCAATAATGAATTTAGGTTTTTAAATTTTTCATAAAGCTGGTTGTATTTTTCGGGAGAAATAAGAATTACATCGTAGTCATCTTTAACAATTGAAAGAATTTTTTTGCTGAGAATTCCGATCGAATTATCATCAATTGCCTTGCTGTCTCGAACATTTATATTGTTGAGTTCAGCATTAGTTTTTTCATCTACGAAAACACCACCAACTACTAACGGGCCAAAAAAATCACCTTTACCGGATTCATCAGTGCCAATATATTCATTTGGTTCATCAAGTTGCTGTACAGGTAAATCAAGATTATGCTGGTCAAATAAAAGTGAATAAATTTCAGAATAAAGCGGATCTGATTTATTCCCTTGCAGAATGGTCTTCACTCCTTTTTTACCAAAATACACTTGTACTTTAATTTTAGAATTTTTGGAAACAACCTCGAATTCGTAATTGTAATTTTTTTCAGAGATTTTTCCCGGGAGAATTTTTTTTGAAGCCAGAGCTTGGAAGTGGTCGTTAATAGTTGTAAATGCTTTTTCTTTTATATTCAATTTACTACGGTATTAGTTGTTTATTGTTTAGCCAAATTCTTGCCCAATCTGCAAATGGTTTACTAATTGGAACAGCAGTAATTTTACCTCCAAAGCCCATTACTCTAACAGCAAAGGAATTTATTGTAGAAATTTCTACATCCTTCAATACTTCAGTGTTGATAGTTATTTCTGTGTTTTCAGCTAATTGGACCGTCTTTTCAACAAGGTCGTGAAAAATTTCTTCATTTGTTAGTTGTCTTCTAATTTCATTTTTTGCTTCTTCAAAAGATTTTGATTTTTCTTTTACTATTGCTTCTTTTTTATCAATTAACAAAATGGATGAATATCCTTCATTCACTTTAAGTGGTTGACTGATTTCACCGATATTTATTTTTGAGATAATTTCTTCGTACTCTTTTAATTTAATAATCGGGATATAGCCCGACTCACCGTTTTCATTCATCATTTTACTTTTAGAAAAAGTTTTCACTTTTTCTTTGAAAGCGACTTTATCGCCATTTATTTCCTGCAAAAAATTATTTAGCGTTTCCAATGAGTCAACAAGTAATTCACTTAAATTAATTTGCTGTGGGTAAATTTCCTTCTTGAATGATTTATTATAAAAGTCCTTCATTAATGAATCTGAAATTGAAACGTCTTTTGAAAATGTGTCAATAGTTGATTGTGATAAGTAATGATCCTTCCAAATGTTTTTATAATGAACTACGTCTTCTGTGTTTTGCAGACCTCTTTTAATTGCCTCGCGAGCGAGTAATTCTCTTTCAATAATTATTCTTATTTGTGTGCTTAAGTTTTCACTTATATTTTCTTTCGAAATAGATGTTAAACTGAAACCTTGTAAAAGGAATTCGCGAAGAAAGTTGTGAAAAGTCGTTGGTGAATTTTCAAATAGAATAAAGTTTTGATTTAATTTTTCGCTGTCGGCTTCAAACTCAATATTTGAAACATCAAAAGCATCTAAATGCCAGAGCCTGTCTTGAGATACGTAGCCAGCTTCTTCTTTGCTTTTAAATATTTTGATTAGTTTATCCAATAGGTATTTATATAAAACGGGGTCCACATCAACTTTTTTGTCTTTAAAGAACTCTTTATAAAAAACGCTTTGAATTGTTTCACCTTTTCTGCCTTCCAAAATTTTGCGAACGGTCTTGTCGGCATTTTCAATATCTTCTACAGTTTCAAATTGTTGTTCTTTTTTGTTAAGTAAATAAAATATGTACCAACCATCCGGTGCAAACAACGGTTTTGTATATTCATTTATTTCAAGTTTATAAACCGAATCTTCAATAGACTCAAGCAAATCACCAAATCTAACTTCAATAGGATTTATATTTAATTCGAGATTCGAAGTCATTACTTGATCGAGTGAGTCAAATGAAATTCCTTTTTGTAATGATTTATAAACGTTATCAATAATTTCACTACTCTCACTAAAAGCATATTTCACAGAAAGCACGTTTGCATTTTTAACTTTCCCAAAAAATATTTCTTCTTCAGTTAATATAATTTTGGAACGTATTTCATTTTGAAACAATGCATCTCTTGCGTAAACTTTTTCAATAGATTCAATAGCACTTGAAACTCCGAGTGTAGTATCCAAGCCGTTTTTTTCAGCTTCAAGGGCTAACAGTTTTTCACCAATTAGTGTAAATAAAAACTCAAGTTTGTTTGATTCCAATAATCTGAGAGAATGCTTTTGGAATTGCGGATTTAAGTCAAATCGTTCAGTAAACTCACGTTTGGTAATAATTTTGTCACCAATTTTTGCAACGATATTATCGTCTTGAATGTTTATATTTTGTGCACTTAGAGTGGTAGTAATAAGAAATAAACTAATTATCAGTTTGTCAAGTTTTTGTATCATTCGATTTACAATAATTGATTTGTAATAAAGCAAATTTTAATCTGTTTTTTACTTCCTGTTAATGTTATTTTAATAATAACGAAGTTGCTATTTATAAAACTTTAGCCTGAATTCAAATAAAATTATAAAATGAACTCAATTTTAAGTTTCATTCTACTTGCTTCAATCTTCGTTTTAAATATAAAAAGTATTGCTGCTTCTAGTTCCGATCCGATTATTTATAAGAATCTCAAGTTCGAAAGAATATCAATTGAAAAAGGACTATCACAGATTACTGTTCAAGCTATCATGCAAGATAGTAGGGGATTTATTTGGTTTGGTACTGAAGATGGGCTTAACCGTTACGATGGGTATAATTTTACTGTATTTAAAAACATTGCAAACGATTCAACTTCCATTAGCGATAATTTTATTTGGTCTATAATTGAAGATAAAAAAGGAAATATTTGGATCGGTACAAACGGCGGAGGGTTGAATAAGTACAGTTATGAAACAAATTCATTTGAGAGATATTTTGTTGAAAGTTACAATAACTTGAGAAAAATATTTGAAGATAGTGAAGGAATCCTCTGGCTTGGCACAAATAATTCCGGATTAATAAAATTTAATCCTACAGATGGATCATTTGAAACAATAATGTCTGGTAATGGAAAACTGGGCTGGCTATCAAATGATAGTATTCGTGATATAACTGAAGACAAAAATGGAAATGTAATTATTGCAACTGAAGGTGGCGGGGTAAACTTATTTAATAAAACAAAAAGCAGCTTTAGTGTAATAGATAAATTGAACATTGACGGGAAGAGCATTAACACTAGTAGCGTTTGGAGTTTATTAGTTGAAGACAGCCTTTTATGGATTGGTACTTATGGTGAAGGCTTGATTAAATATGATTTACAGAATAACAATGCGATTGAATTATTATCCCTCAAAAACAATAGCGGTTTAATCGGTAACAATATTACCGCACTACTTAATTATGACGATTATCTCTGGGTATGTACTGAAAAAGGCTTAAGTATAATAGAATTAAGTACAGATGTAATATCAAATTATCAAAATAATTTTTCAGATATAAAGAGTTTGAGTAATAACATTATACGATGTGTTTACAAGGACAACTCAAATCTAATTTGGATAGGAACATTTGGCGGCGGTGTAAACAAAGTCAATCTAAAAACTAAATTTAAATTTTATGCTCATGATCCGGTAAATCCCAACAGCCTAGGCCATAATATGGTGAGAGCTTTATATGAGGATTCAAAAGGGAATATTTGGATTGGCACAATGGGTAACGGTCTAAATAAATATTATAGGTCGGAAGACAAGTTTGAGCGATTTACTAGTGATAAAATTCGATTTAATATTTCCGAGACTATTATAACTTCTATTTTAGAAGATAGTAATAATAAAATATGGGTTGGTACTTGGGGCGGCGGATTAAATGTTATTGATATTATTCAACAAAATGACTTAACAAGAATAAGAAGCATTGAATATATAGATGAAAACTCAAAAGATCTGAAATTAAGCAGCAATATTGTTCAAGCTTTATTTGAAGACAGTAATAAAAATATTTGGATTGGCACAGAAGAAGGATTAGATATTTATCTTTCTAAAGATGATGAAATTATTAATATCAATTATAATCCGGCAAATCAAAATTCTATTAGCGATAACAGAATTCAATCCAAGTCGATCATTGAAGATCGTTATGGTAATGTTTGGATAGGAACTTGGAAAGGATTAAATAAAACTGTTTTTGATAGCGAACAACCAAGTGAAAGAATCTCGTTTCAACAATTCTTAAATTATCATGATAATAAAAATTCTTTAAGCGATAATAGAGTAATTTCAATTTATGAAGATCTGGTTAACTCGAATGATTCCACCAATATAATTTGGATAGGTACAATTGGCGGCGGATTAAATAAACTTGTTTACAATAAATCTGATAAGTTCAGCAAAATAGAGAATTATAAGTTTACAAATTATTCTGAATCGGACGGATTACCTAATGATGTAATCTATGGTATTCTTGGCGACGAACTTGGCAATTTGTGGTTAAGTACAAATAATGGACTTTCAAGATTTAATCCGAATGATGAAACCTTTAAGAATTTCTATATTTCTGATGGTTTGCAAAGTAATCAATTCTTTTGGGGGGCTTTCGAAAAAACTAAGGACGGCGAATTGTTTTTTGGAGGAATTAAAGGATTAAATTCATTTTATCCGAAAGATATTGTTGAAAACGAATTTGTGCCTCCTGTTTATATTACCAATTTCCGGATCGCTAAAGAAGGCCAATTAACAGAGTTAAATACTTACAGTATTGAACCCAACTATATTTTCAGTTACGGAACATATTCATTATCGGCAGAATTTGCAGCGCTTGATTTCACTGCTCCGTCTGATAATTATTTCAAATACCGGCTTATTGGTTATGATAATGATTGGAGAGGACCGGAATCTAACTATACTGTAACCTACTCCAATTTGAAAGAAGGAGATTATACATTTGAGGTGGTTGGCTCAAATAACGATGGAGTTTGGAATAATAATGGAGCTTCTATTTCGTTTACGATACTAACACCATTTTGGAAAGCTTGGTGGTTTATATTGATATTGGTATTGATTATAATTGGGATAGTAATTTATTTTGTTATTACACAGATAAATAATTTGCTCGCTGTTGAAAGATTGCGTACAAAACTAGCAGCGGATTTGCATGATAATATTGGGTCGAGTTTAACAGAAATTTCTATATTAAGCGAAGTAATTTCCACAAAATTAAGTTCGACAGAAAAAGATGTTCAGAAAAAGTTAAATAAAATTAGCGCCAAGTCCAGAGATTTAATTGATAAAATGAGCGATATTGTTTGGCTTGTAAATCCTAAGAGAGATTCATTATACGACTTAATACTTAGGTTACAAGATACTTACTCAGAATTATTATCTGAAACTAATATATCATTAAGGTCTGAAAACTTAAAATCTCTTGAAAAGGTTGCTCTTAAGATGGAAGACCGGCAGCATTTATTTTTGATTTTTAAGGAAGCAATAAATAATTCAATTACACACGGAAGATGTACAGAAATTACACTTAATGCTCAGGCATCTGGCCGTAAAATGGAAATGACTTTAGTAGATAATGGAAGAGGATTTGAAAGGGAAGATTCAAGAGGTAACGGTCTTGATAACATGAAATTAAGAGCGGAATCAATTGGCGGGAAACTTATTGTTAAATCAGATGTTGGTGTAGGTACAATTATTAAATATATTGGCAACATAAATTAAAGTTTCGAAAAATGATTAATGTAGCAATAGTAGAAGACAGCAATACTATCCGAAATGGTTTGGAAGTTCTTATTGATGGAACTGACGATTACCAAACTGTTGCGGCGTATGAGGATTGTGAATCTTTACTTGAAAATATACATGATCTAAAAGTAGATGTAATTTTAATGGACATTAACCTTCCTGGCATCTCCGGAATTGAAGGTACAAAAAAGCTTAAAGAAATCTCCCCGGATTATATAATATTAGTGCTTACAATTTATGATGAGAACGACAAAATTTTTGACGCTTTATGTGCAGGTGCTTCTGGATATTTAATTAAAAAAACTCCTCCAACAAAATTACTTGAAGCAATTAAAGACGCAAGTGAAGGGGGAGCACCAATGTCTTCAAATATCGCAAGAAAAGTTGTCGACTTCTTCCAAAATACCAATAGAATTACAAGTCCTGTAAAATCTGATGTACAATTAACCCCAAGAGAAAAAGAAGTTTTAAGCGGCTTGGTTGATGGTTATAGTTATAAAGCTATTGCTGATTCTCTTTTTATTAGTATTGACACTGTTAAATTTCATTTCAGAAATATTTATAAGAAACTTCATGTTCATTCCCAATCTGAGGCGGTAGCAAAAGCTATTAAGCAAGGATTAGTTTAAGAATACTAAATCATTCATATCTTTAGAAAAACAGTCAATTCGTGTAGTACATTTCCTACAAGTTATTAATTAACTTTGATTTGTAATGATTATTAGGAATCTCTCTGAATGATAAACGTTGCAATAGTTGAGGATGTTAAAATTATAAGAGAAGGATTAAAAACTCTTCTTGAGTCTTCAGCTAACCTAAACTGCACCGGTATTTATGAATCGTTTGAAGATTTTATTGAAGGGATTGACGAGAGTAAACCTGAAGTAATACTAATTGACATTGAATTACCGGGTATATCCGGAGTTGAAGGTATTAAAAAATTAAAAACATTATCAGATAATTATACCATCATTGTATTAACAGTATACGAAGAAAACGACAGAATATTTGAAGCTATTGAGGCCGGAGCAAGCAGCTATCTTGTTAAAAACACAATGCCTTCAAAGATTATCAAAGTTATTGAAGATGCAGCTAATGGATATGTAATGATGAACTCATATATCGCTAGAAAAATTTCTGCTCTATTTGATGGTTATAAATTAACTAATTCTTTATGCCAATTAGATAAAAACATACTCGATATTCTAGTTGAAGGTAGTAATCTACCGGCAATGGGAGCAAGATTAAATCTATCTGCTAATGATATAAAAAAGAGATTCTTTGAAATTTATAAAACAGTACACAACGTGAGCCAATATGTTGGGAAATAGTATAACCTACACTATTAGGCGGGTTGTTTATAATTAAGTCTTTTATTATTATTGATTCACTAAGGAAGAATAGAACTGATCATTCCCGAAACATTATAAAAGATAAGTACTTAAGGAGCAATGCTTGTCTATAATGTTTCAAAAAGTTAGTACAAATTCTTCCATTAGAAGGAGACGCTTAAGGAGTAACTTTATGAAAAGATCTTTATTGTTTTTTTCAACAGTATTGTTGTATCTATTAATCACCCCTTCTACAATATTAGCACAATCAGGTAAAGTAGCCGGCCGTATAACAGACGGTACCACTGGCGAACCCCTTCCTTTTGTAAACGTAATAATTATGGGAACTACAGCCGGTGCTGCTTCAGATCTTGATGGGTATTATACTATTCTGAATGTTAGGCCGGGTAATTATAATGTAAAAGCATCTGCAATTGGATATCAGGCTAAAACGGTAGAAAATATTAGGGTTTCTATCGATCTTACAACAAAGGTTGATTTCACTCTAGTTGAAACAAGTGTTGCACTTGATGAAGAAGTTGTAGTTTTAGCAACAAAACCTTTGGTTACTAAAGATAGAACTGCGTCTGCCGCTACAATTGGCGCTGATGAAATAGATGCATTACCTGTAACAGAATTCACGGAAGTATTGGAACTAAAAGCTGGTGTTGTTAAGACTCAAGACGGTTTTAATGTAAGAGGTGGTAGAAGAGGAGAAGTAACTTACTCAATTGATGGTGTGCCGGTAACCGATGTTTATGACGGTTCTACTGTTGTTGATGTAAATGCTTCATCTATTCAAGAATTACAATTTGTTAGTGGTGCATTTAATGCCGAGTATGGAAAAGCTTTGTCCGGTGTAATAAACTTAGCTACAAAAGAAGGTAATAATGAATATTCCGGATCGCTTTCAAGTTATATAGGTGATTATGTCAGTGATAGAACAGATATCTTTCTTGGTGCTGATGATGTTGAGCCTACGGCAATTAGAAATTTAGAAGGTAGTTTTAGTGGTCCGGTTATTAAAGATAAACTCTACTTTTATACAAATGCCAGATATGTGTATTTCGATGGTTGGTTAAAAGGCAGAAGAGTTTACAATCCGTGGGACATAACATTTTTTGATGAAAATGCTTCCACCCCCGAAGATCAATATAACATCCAGCAGACTGGGGATAATGAAATAGTTTCCATGAATTTTAACGAAAGAGTTGTTCTTCAAGGGAAACTTACTTACCAGATGCTTGATAATTTGAAACTTACATTTAATTACATTAATGATAGAAGACGTTTTCAAGATTATGACCATGATTATAAGTTTAATCCGGATGGTCGCCCTAAAAAGTTCCAGTGGGGTGTAACAAATATTTTGAAAATTACTCACACACTAGGTTCAAATACTTTTTATGAATTGGCAGGATCATACTTTCACAAAAAATTTGATGAATATGTTCATGATAATATAAATAGTACTTTGTGGGTACATCCAAGTATGACTGGCCAAGAACCGCAGAATGAATTCAGTTTTAATACAGGTGGTCAAGATAATTCTACATTCAAAAGAATCACTGATAATTTTGGGATTAAGTTTGATATTACTTCACAAGTAACAAGAAGTCACCAAGTTAAGGCTGGTATCGAATTTAATCAAAATAAGTTATTCTTCGAGGATATAACATTATTACCTTACTGGGACGGCTGGTTTAATGGTCGTTTTGATGAAACTAGACTCAACGGTAGATTTGATCCGGGCGAAGATGGTATACCTGAACCTGATATATCTGGCGTTCCATTTGTCAATATGAGAATACCGGATATAAATAATCCTGATGAAAATAATTCGATAAATATTTATGAAAGAAAACCCTTTGAGTTTTCTGCGTACATTCAGGATAAAATAGAATTTGATGAAATGATTGTTAACATTGGTATTAGGTTCGATTATTTTGATTCGGATGGTTTTGTTTTATCAGATCCATCAGATCCTGATATTTACAGACCAAAGAGACCTGAAAATATTGCCAAGACTTTGGAAGAAAGAAGAACATTTTGGTACAAAGATGTAGACCCTAAGATTGCTATCAGTCCGCGCTTGGGTGTTGCTTTCCCAATTACAGATAGAGGTGTAATTCACTTCTCATACGGGCATTTTTTCCAAGCTCCAAAATACGAACTACTATACAGAAATCCTGAATTTAAGTTAAATGTTGCTGGAGAAAACTTCGATCCGGTTGGTAATTCTGACCTTGAACCTGAACAAACTATTAGTGGTGAAATTGGTTTGCAGCAAGCTTTAACAGATCAGCTTACTGTCGATTTAACCGGCTATTTCAGGGACATTAAAGACCTTACCGGTTCAAGAGCTGATAGAATTAGAACTTTTGGTGGCGCTGGTTCTTATTTCCAGTTTGTAAATAGTGATTTCGGTTTTGTAAGGGGAATTGTATTTACTCTAAGTAAAAGATTCTCAAATAATTGGGCAGCAACAATCGATTATACTTTGCAAACTGCAAAGGGAAATGCTTCTGATCCTGAACAAGTTGCTGATCAAAGAGAAAATGGTGAAGAACCTGAAGTTCAGTTAGTTCCATTAAATTGGGATCAGACTCATACTGTTAATCTTACTTTCACATACTCCCCTGGAGATTGGGGATTCAGTATGATTGCACAATACGGTAGCGGATTCCCTTATACTCCTTCACAATCTGAAAATTTAACAAAACTGTTAACCAATAGTTTAAATAAGCCTTCTTTCTTTAACGCAGATCTAAAAGCTTATTACGACTTCAATTTATTTAAAGATTATAAAATTACTTTCTTTGCCAGAGTATTTAATCTATTTGACATAAGAAATGAAGTTAACGTGTACGATGATACAGGTACTGCTGATTTTACAGAACCAGAAAGACTAAGAAGACTTGATGGAAGTTTGGAAATAGTAAACTCGATTGATGAGTTTTACAGAAATCCAACTTTTTATTCTGAACCAAGAAGAATTGAATTAGGTGCTACAATAGCATTTTAACTAAGAAATTAAATGACGGAAATAATATGAAAAGTTTTTTTGAATCCATTTGTAAAGCGAAGTTTGCCATAATTGCCCTATTGTTTTGCAGCATTTCTGCTCAAAATATCGATAGGGGTTCGCCAACGGCAAGAAGAGCGGGTATTCATGATGGAAATCAAGTTAGAACGGTTTTCAACAATTCTGCTGTAATAGCTCAACCTGGAAATGATGGGCCAAGAGCTGCTTGGAAATTTAATGGTAATGGTTATGTAGGTGATGTATCTCCTTTGGTTGGTGTTAGATTACCTCTAAGAGATTATAATGAAGACCAAATTGCCGATACGATTTATTCAGTTGTAATTACTTCAGTTTCAAGACCTGGCGGCGGTGATTTTTCACCAGGAGGTGGTAATTTTTGGGGATTTGAACCTATACCCGGTTTCTTTAATCCTCAAATTGATACTACAGGTAAAGGGGTTGCAATGAGTCATCAACCTGAAACCTGGCCGAATTTCTGGCCGGATCAGCCAACTTGGCTTGATGAAGATGGCAATACTGAATGGAATGGTTTTTTTGGAAGAGGTCAATTTAATGCAGATCAGGAAAGCTATTGGTGGATGGATGATAATGTTGACGAAAAAATGTTTAATAGATTTGGATTTGAACCGGATGCAAACGATCCAACAAGAAGAGGACAAGCACTAAGTGTTACAGGCAGAGGATTGCAATGGAATAATTTTTTGGCACAAGATGTTGTGTTTTGGTTATATGAAATCTCAAATATAGGTACTGAGACTTATGATCAAACTGTATTTGGTACTTTAGTTGGTACTTATGTTGGAGCAGATGGTGACGAATGGAATGATGATGTTTCGTTTTTTGATGTTAGGGAAGCGATTACATATTCTTGGGATTTTGATAGTAATATCAGACCTTCAGCGAATCCGAGATGGTTGCCAAATCCTAATGAAGTGGGATACATTGCTTATGCTTTCTTGGAATCTCCTGGTAATCAGTTTGATGGAATTGATAACGATGCAGATGCTAGGAATTTTAATAGTGCTGCACCTTTTTTCACTGAAGAGGATTTTGAACCTAGAACACTTCAAGCTGGAGATAAGTTAATATTGATCGATAATTCTAATGGATTTGAAAGAACTGAGTTTACAATGCCTGCAAACGAAACAGAAGTAGTTTCGATGGGGCAGACATTTACTTTAGTTCCTGGGTCTACAGTTCTAGCTGAAGGTAACCTTCAAACAACTAACAGAGGGCTTGTATTAAATCCTAATGCTAATGATGGTATCGATAATGATTTTGACGGTTTGATTGATGAAAACACTCAAGTTCATTACAGACAGTTCAAAGCCGAAGAAGAAACCGGTGTGGTTTTAATTGATACATTGAATCCTGTTCAATACAGAGACTTCTTAAATAATATTGCTACAAACGATCTAATGATTGATGAATCAAGGATTGATGGAATTGATAATGACGGCGATTGGAATTTTGAAGTTGATGACGTTGGGCAAGATGGTAAACCAGAGACAGGTGATTTTGGTGAAAATGACGGTATTCCAACAAATGGTGAACCAAATTTTGATAAAACAGACGTTGATGAATCAGATCAAATTGGTTTGACAAGTTTTCAGTATTTCGTTCCTGCGGGTGATATAAGTATGTCGGATGAAGATGATCTTTGGAGAAGACTAAGACCTGGTTTCTTTGATGTTCCGAATACTATTGTAAATGGAGTAGCGATTAGAGGTGAGGATGGTGACTTTATTTACGGTTCAGGATATTTCCCATTATTGGCCGGTGGAACAGAGCGATTTTCATTAGCTCTTGCTTTTGGTCCTGACTTTAGAGGAGTATTTAAAACCAAAGCAACAGCTCAATTTATATTCGATGCTAACTATAACTTCCCTAGACCGCCAGACATTCCTACAGTAGCTGCTGTACCTGAGGATGGACAGGTAACATTATATTGGGATAAAATAGCAGAAGAAACAATAGATAGAACTACTAAAATAAAGGATTTTGAAGGCTATAAAATTTATAAAGGTACGGATGAAAACTTCTCTGATGCATTTGTAATTACAAATGGGTTAGGGGAACCAACTTGGTGGAAACCAGTTGCTCAGTTTGATTTAGATAACGATATTCAAGGATTCTTTACTCCAAGTGCAGAACTTAATGAACGCGCCAGCGGATTACCTTTTTACCTTGGTGAAGATACTGGTGTTCAGAATTTTTGGGTAGATAATGATGTAATAAATGGAAGAACTTATTTTTATGCTGTTGTCTCCTATGATAGAGGTGATGCTGAAAAAGATATTTATCCTTCAGAAAACGGAAGAAGTTTTGATCAATCGAACGTAATTTCAGTAATTCCTAATGCTCCGGTGTCAGGTTATATTCCACCTATTACTGGTTTAGAATTAGATAGAGTTTCGGGTACATCTTCTGCCACACCACTTTTTGATGTTATGGATCCTTTTGGTGTTAAAAATACTACTTATGAAGTAGTATTTTTCGATTCACTTGTTAGTGGAATTCCTATTGCATACGGCTATAATGTCGTTGATGTTGCTGTTAATGATACAATTTTTGATGATCCGACAAAACTATTACCGTTTAATGGAGATGTTTTTAATGGAATTAATCTTTCAATCGATACAACTTTCCAAGTACTGGATAGTATTACTATTGATCGTGATAATTCTGGCTGGAATGAAGAAGATTCGTCTAGTTTAAGATTTACCATATCGCCATTTAATTTCCCGGGATTCCCATTAGGTATAAGACAACCTTCGGATTATATGTTTGTTTTCTCAAATGATTATGACAAAGAAACAGGTGATAGATTATTGGGGCTTCCAATTAGAAAGAGACCTACGAATTTTGAAATATTTGATGTTACAGTAAAAGAAAATCCGATTAAAGTTCCGTTTGTATTTAGCTCACTTTCTGATTCTCTAAAAAACTTAAGCAGAATTATTATGACCTCTGCTGATACATCCTTTATTACATGGGATATGACATTTTTGGGCGATAGTGTAAGTACTATTCCAGATGCAGGTGACACTCTATTTGTTAGTATTTTCAAACCATTTACAAGCAGGGACAAATTTACGTTTACAACTAATGAACCAGGTGTTAATTCTGCAAATGTTCAAAATGATATTAAAGAAGTAAGAGCAGTTCCAAATCCTTATGTAGTAACAAATTTATTTGAACGCCCTCTTGCAGGAATCAATACTAGAGGTAGGGGAGAAAGAATAATTAACTTTATTAAACTTCCGCCTGAAAGTAAAATCCACATTTATACTTCAGCAGGGAACCATGTAAGAACTCTAGAACATGACGGATTTATAGGCAACGGCACGGTTTCATGGGATTTAAGAACTAAAGAAGGACTAGATATTGCTTACGGTGTTTACTTTTATATAGTTGAAGCCAGCGGCAGTTCGGAAAAGAAATTTGGCAAACTTGCAATTATTAAATAAAAATTTTGCAGAGGAAATTGAATTATGAAATTTTGTAAAAGTTTACTGGTGGTAGCAATTTTAGTTGCTAACATTTTTGCTCAGAATAAAGTAGGTACAACAGCCGCTGACTTTCTTACAATTCCTGTTGGTGCAAGAGCAACTGCAATGGGCGGAGCCTTTGTTGCCTACGCAAATGACGTTACTGCGGCTTATTATAATCCAGGAGCATTATCCAAACTTAGTTCAAGCGAATTCATAGCTTCGAGAACTGAATGGCTTGTTGGTACTGATCATAACTGGGTTGGACTTGTTTTTAAGTTAGATGAAAATAATGCGTTTGCCATTAGTTTTAATCAGTTGGATTATGGCGAAGAAGAAATTACGACTGAGCAAAACCCTACTGGTACAGGACAATTTTGGGATGCGACAGATATGGCAATTGGTATTTCATATGCAAGAAATCTGACAGACCGTTTTTCAATAGGTGGTACTTTTAAAATGATTCAATCAAGAATTTGGAATGAATCTGCCAGTGCTTTTGCTTTAGATATTGGGTTGGTATTCGATACTCAGTTTGATGGACTTACCCTCGCAATGAACATATCTAACTTCGGTACTGAAATGCAACTTGATGGGCCGGATTTATTTGAACCTATTGATATTGATCCATCAAATGCTGGTAATAACCAAAACATCTCAGGGCAGCTTGAAACTGATCAATGGGAGTTACCATTAGTGTTCGCGGTTGGATTATCATATGATGTTCTTAAAAATTCAGAATGGCAGTTTTCTGTTCTAACAGATGCTAACTACCCAATTAATACAACACCTTTTGTAAACGTTGGTGGAGAAATCGGTTGGAATGACATTCTTTTCTTGAGATCAGGATACAGTTCATTGTTTGAGGAAGATGCAGAAGAAGGTTTTACTGCCGGATTTGGTTTACAATATAATATTGCCGGATTTAATCTAAGAGTTGATTACAGTTACATGGACTTTGGGATTTTTGATAATATAAATAGATATGGTTTGTCTATTAGTTTTTAATAACCACAAAAAAAGGAGTAACTATGAAACAAATTTCACTTTTCTTTATTGCGATATTTTTTATTTCGCAATCTTTTGCACAAGTCACTAATACTGTGACCTTTGTGGCTGATTTAACTGATCTTTTAGATCAGGGGTTTGATCCTACTTCCGATACATTGGAAATAAGAGGACTAGACTGGGACGATGGTGACGATGTAACAGTTACAGGAGATCGTTTCTTGGTTCAAGATGAAACAGATACACACTTATTCAAAACTACTTTGACAATTGCTACATCAGCTACTTATGCTGGGCCTGATTCCCTAAGATGGAAATTCCATGGTTATCCTGAAAACAGATTTGACCCTGCTTGGGAACCTGGAAGAGATGGATATGATGGACGTGCTTATCATCTTCAGGCAGACGGTTCAGAAGTTGAAGAAGGTCCATTAACTCCGATGATGGCTATGTTTGTTTCCGGTATCACAAATACTGTTACCTTTAAAGCAGATTTAACTGAAGTTTTTGGTGAAGGCGTTGGTTTCTTTGATCCTAACGTTGATGCTATTGAAATTAGAGGATTCTGGTCTGATGAAGGTGAAGGATGGGTTGAAGCATCTGTTGAGGAAGCTGGCCCTTGGACGATGACAAGAAACTTAGATCCCGGTGTAGTTTATGAAACTACATTGACATTAACATTACCAGCCGGATTAGAAGTTGGAACACAAACTTCATTCAAATTCAAGACATCACCTGATGAAAGATGGGCTGATGGCGGTTGGGAAATTGGTTCCAATAATCCGTTGACATTCCAAGAAGATGGCGCGGAATGGACATTTTCAAAAGTTCCTAATGTGTTCCCTAAAGGCGAAGCACTTGGTCAAGAAGTTAAAGCATTATTCCAATGCTATTTACCTGAAAACGCGCTTAACAGATATGATTCATCTGTAATCCCTAGAGATGAAGTTGAATTCGTTATTCTAAAAGGTGATAATCCTGCTATCGGTTTATGGGGCGGCGACTGGGTTGCTGATGATACTTTAACAGCTGGTGCTATAGCTTTGTATGATGGTGGTACTCATGGTGATTTAGTAGCTGGTGACTATATTTTCTCTAGAGAAGTAACATTTTCTGATACAATTCTTTCAGGTGGTGTTATTTACAAATTTGGTGCTCAATATCCAGACGCTGGTGTAATTTCACAAAGCTCACCATTAGATAATAGTAGAGGCGTTGGACAAAACTTCTCGTTTTTCTTAAAAGCTGTTGATTCAACAGTTGTATTAAGTGATACTTGGCCAACAACTGGTGATCCTGTAACTAGTGTTGAAACAATATCATCTGAAATTCCAGCTGAATACTCATTGGAACAAAACTATCCAAATCCATTCAACCCTTCAACTACAATTAGATACAATATTCCTGAAGCTTCATTAGTAACATTGAAAGTTTACAATATGCTCGGACAAGAAATTGTTGAATTAGTAAATCAAGAACAAGCTCCAGGAAAATATGAAGCTAATTTTGATGCTACTGAATTATCAAGTGGAATTTACTTCTATACATTGAGTTCAAAAGGAGTTTCAATTTCTAAAAAAATGATGCTGATTAAATAGGTTGTATTGTTTATTGTTACTCGAGCCGGCTGAAATGCCGGCTTTTTTTATTTTAAATTTTTTAACTGATTCAAAAATATTGATGCAGCTTTGTAATTAGGATTGATCTTTAAACAAATCTCCAAAGTAGATTTGGCTTTGTCTAAATTACCAGAATTAAAATATGCCCCTGCAAGATTATAATAAACTTGAGCATCGTTCCCGTTTAATTGAATACTTTTTTCTAAATATTCAATTGCTTTATTATTATTACCATTAATTAATTCTATAGAGCCCAACCACTTATATGAAAAATCACTTTCAATTCTTTTATGTAATTTTTCTATATGTTTTACAGCTTTAGTATATTGACGTGCATTTACTAATCCGCTTATCAAATGCCGGTAAGCCTTTTCTGCATGTGGTTGTGCAGAAATTATAGTTGTCATTTCTTTCTCAAAACTTTCTATTTTTCCATTGCGGAAGTAATAATCTGCAACTAATTGGTGAGCTGCACGCCAGGATATTTCTCTGTTCAATACTCTAAATGCTGTTGAATCAATATATGAATCGAGCTCAATTTTATTAAGGTAACTTCTGCTATTTCCTTCTTTTACAAATGGGTAACTACTCAGTAACTTTATAGTTCTTAATTCTGAAAGAGAACTATCTAATTTTGTATAAGGAAAAGAGATTGCCATTATACTGTCTTGCTGAAAAATAGTTAACTCATTAGAATTTTCCTTTGGCAAAAATTTTTTACTTAACATAACTTCAAAAAATGCTTTTCCCATCAAGTTATATCCATCCTCATTCGGATGAAGATGATCAACCATTAAATTATAACCAGTGATTTGTTCCGGACTAATTGATGTAAAAGTAGAATCAACGTTTACAAAAGGAATTTCAAATTGTTTTGATAAGCTTTTGATTTTTTCATTTATCAGTTCCGGAGCTCTGAATCTAAGTGGGTCCAAATCCTTTGCTCTTAAAAACAATTTTTTTGCTTCGCTATTTTGCCCATTTTCAAGAGTTGATTCGGCTGTTTTAAAAACAGTATTTGCGTCGGTATTTGTGTTCTCTACAGAAATTAGAGGCTTTTGCTTTAAGTTTGAGGTTAGGTTCCCAATAATAACATTGATATTTTCTTTTTTGGCTTTATCCAATAATGTAGAAATATTTTTTTCAAATTGTTCAATCCCTCTATAAAATAATTCGCTTTCAAATATTATTTCATTTTCTCCGATCATTCTTGACATAAGTGTTTCATTTGAAGCTTGCTCAGAAGAATTAAAAAACTTCATCAAACGGGATATTGAATTTTCCAGCAACTGCGTGATTTTATATTTTCTTAATCGAATTATTAAATTGGTTAAGTCGGTATTACTTCCATAATTTATTGAAGAGCCGACACCTAATGCACCGTAATATTCATTATGTCCGGCATATATCAATATTAGATCAGGTTCATAATCAATGATATCAGAAAAAATATCATTTAATGCGAAAGAATTAAGAGCAGTAATCCCAAGATTTACAACCTCATTGTTGTAATCCGGAAAGAGTAAGTTTAACCTTCTTTGAATATATTTTGGGAAAGTTGCATTATAGATGTATGGCCAGCCTGCTGCAGAACTTCCCCCTAATACGAATACTCTAAAAGTACTGTCGGTTTTGTCCTTTGAGAAAGCGTCAAACGAAACACCAGGCGCTCTGCTGGCAAAAGAAAAATATCTGTACGGTAAATCATAGTTAATGTATAATAAATTTTGAGTGTCATCTTCTTTTTCAACAAAAACTTCTAAATTTTTTCCATAATTAAAAACGTTCAAAAATATCTCAAGTAACACGATTAGTAAAATTGGAATGGATAACAAAATAATATAAAAATAAACCGGAGTTTTTTTCCTTACACTTTTTAGGTAGTCATCAACATCTGTTTTATTAAGATTTAGTTCAGATGCTATTTCTGATGCTTCTTTCGATCTATATTTTTCCTTAATTATTTTTTTTTGTTTATTAGTTAATGCCATTATTTCTCCACAATCACTTGAGAATTACTATTTGATATGGTTCTAATGAAAAATTCAGTTTAGAATTTTCAGCAACTAATTTTTGATTATTCAAAAGGTTTGTTAATTCTTCTTTTAGGGAAAGTCCTTTCAAATCAATTGAAATTTCTGCTTTTTCATTTTTGTTATTTAGTAATATAATCGAATAATTGTTATTTAAAGTTCTCTTAAATCCCAATAATTTCTTTTCATCATCTGCAAAGAAATACTCAATTTCACCATCTGACAACTCACTATTAAGCTGTCTAATAGAAATCAACTTTTTATACCACTCAAATAATTCTTTGTTGAATTCAACTGTATCATGTGGTCGCTCTTTGCCGAAAGGATGAGTAGTTTCTGTTTCGTATTCAAATTCGGGCCATACCATTGGTTTACGGCAATCCGGGTCATCTCCGCCCCACATACCGGTTTCATCACCATAATAAATCATTGGTGCACCTGGCATTGTCATTTGAACCCCAACAGCGAGCTTTTGAATAAGTCTTTCTGTTTCATTTGGTTTTCTCACATCCCAATCAGGGGTTTCACTTGGTTTTCCCCAATGGTCATACCATTGATCAGGATTTACAATAATTGAAGCCAATCTTTCAACATCGTGGCTACCCATTAGATTCATCATTGCGTACAAGTTCTCTTTCGGGTAATCAAAAGCAATTGCATCTAAACTATCTATAAATGAAGTGGCTGTCATTTGAGTTTCTTGGTCCATCACAAAATGTTTAACCGATTTAGTGAAACGATAATTCATTACGGCATCAAATGTATCACCTTGCAACCATGGTGCCGCATTTGTCATTTCGTTTTTATCCCAATTATGCCACCAAATTTCGCCGGTAATGTATGCCTCGGGATTTATTTCTTTTACCCAGGTTCTAAACTTTTTCCAGAAATTTATATTTACCATGTCTGCAACATCTAAACGCCAACCGTCAATACCATCCGACGGATCACCGTCTCCATTTGGGTCCATCCATCTTTTTACAATATCGTGAATATGATCTGCTGCTGATTTAACTAGTCCGGTTGAGTCCTCAGTTATTTCAGGTAAATCTCTAACTCCGAACCATCCTTCATAGTCGAATTCATTTTCATCAGTATTAGGATCATCCCAAGATTTAATGGTAAACCATTCTTTATACTTTGAATCCTGCTGATTTTTAACTACATCTTCAAAAGCCCAAAAAGTATTACCAACATGATTAAACACACCGTCAATAATAATTTTTATGTTTCTTTTATGGGCTTCTTCTATTAGCTTTAAGAAAAGTTTATCAGCAGTTGTCCACTGCCATGTGGATGGATCACCATGGTCTTCACTTTCCCAAATTTCTCTATCTTTTTCGGGGTCAGGACCAAAGTTATTGTCAATGTGATGGTAAAAAGTGGCATCATATTTATGTAATGAAGGTGCTTCAAAAACCGGATTAAAATAAATAGCAGTTATACCTAAGTCTTGCAAATAGTCAAGTTTGTCTAAAACACCTTGTAAGTCTCCACCGTATCTTCTTACTCCTGAATTCCAGTAAAAGTCGTTTCCTGTTTCGGCTTCCCAAGGCTGCAATTTGTACCAATCAGATGTCCAGGGATGAACCTGCCATCCTTCCGGAATTTTATATGGCCAGCCATCTTCCATGTCTTTTGGTAAAGGATCATTCGATTTATCACCATTCATAAATCTTTCAGGAAAAATTTGATACCAAACAGCTTCGCTTGCCCATGTAGGTACTCTAGGGATTTCATTTCCTTTTTTTTCACATCCGGTCGTTATCGTTATAATTCCAATCATCCATAGAATAATTGATCTCATTTTAACCTCGTTTTCTTTGTCGTTTTAACGAAAGGTATCGCAATTTTGATAAAAAATTTGCTTATTTTATTTATTATAGATAATAAAATTTACGGAATTTTTATGAGCAAAATGAGAGTTTTATCTGAACTTTGGCAGTTCTTAAAAGAGCGAAAAAAGTGGTGGTTATTGCCAATTGTTTTCTTTTTAATTTTACTTGGCGGATTGATAGTTTTAACTCAAGGTTCTGCTCTAGCTCCATTTATTTATGCTATTTTCTAAAATTTGTTTGGTAGATTTATCAAAATTTTCGTAAAATTAAAGCTCGAAAATTTGACTTTTTGTTCTTAATTTTTTTGGAGGGGTGGCAGAGTGGTTGAATGCGGCGGTCTTGAAAACCGTTGACGGTGCAAGCTGTCCGGGGGTTCGAATCCCTCCCCCTCCGCACTTTTTAAACCTGAATAATATTCAGGTTTTTTTTTGACCAAAATTACATAACGCAAATGAATAAAAAAATTTTAGTAGTAGGTGGTGCCGGATATATCGGCAGCCATATTGTTCAATTACTTTGTGATAAAAATTATGAAGTTTTTGTTTTTGATAACTTCTCTACAGGTTTTAATTCAAATATTGACGAAAGAGTAAGCAAAGTTATTGAAGGTGACATTCGCAATTCATCAGATTTAGATTCTGCTTTTAAAAACGAAATAGATGTGATTTTCCATTTCGCTGCAAATAAAGCTGCGGGTGAATCAATGGAAAAGCCCGGGAAATATGCTGATAATAATTTGATTGGGACACTGAATCTGCTGAATAAATCAATTGAAAATAATGTAAAATATTTCGTGTTTTCTTCATCTGCTGCTGTTTACGGCAATCCTCAATATTTACCGATTGATGAAAATCATCCGAAGAATCCCACTAACTATTACGGGTACACAAAATTAGCAATTGAAGAAAATCTTGAGTGGTTCAGTAAATTAAAAGGATTGCGCTATTCTGCTCTTCGCTATTTTAATGCTACCGGTTATGACATTAATGGAAAAATAAAAACGAAAGAGGCTGATACTGCAAATCTTTCACCAATTGTAATGGAAGCTGCTTATGGTTTAAGAAACGGGATGAAGGTGTTTGGAAACGATTATGACACTCCTGATGGTACTTGCATTCGCGATTATGTGCATGTTTCTGACCTTGCTGAAGCACATGTTTTGGCAATGAATTACATAATTGAAAAAGAAGAAAACCTGGTAATAAATCTTGGCTCTGAAAAAGGAAGCAGCGTAATTGAGGTTATTGAAGCAGCAAAAAAACAAACCGGAAAAGAAATCAATTATGAGATTGTTGGAAGAAGAGAAGGTGATCCGGATAATTTAGTAGCGAGTTCGGCATTGGCGAATAAGTTGCTTGGATGGAAAGCTGAATACTCTGATTTGGATACAATTTTCAAAACAATGATTCCGGTTTATTCTAAATAAATTTGCATTATTCAGATTTTTTATCCAATTTTGATCAAAACGAAAGCTTCAAATGAACATTCTTTTGGTTTACCCTGAAATGCCGGATACAATCGGCAAATTCAAACAATTCTTAAAATTAACTGGCAGAAAATCTGCCTTCCCTCCGATCGGGTTATTGACAGTAGCTTCCATGCTGCCAGTAGAATGGAATAAAAAACTCGTTGATACTAATTGCCAAAAGCTGACAGCAAGTGATTTAAAATGGGCAGATTATGTTTTTTTGAGTGCAATGAATGTTCAAGCCAAAAGCGCAATGGATATCATCAAAATTTGTAATGAGTCTGGAGTAAAGATTGTTGCCGGCGGACCATTATTTACTCATGAATATGAAAAGTTTGAAGGTGTTGAGCACTTTGTTTTAAATGAAGCTGAAATAACCTTACCGGAATTCTTGAGTGATTTGGAAAGCGGAAAACCAAAGCCAATTTATAAATCGCCTAAGTTCGCAAATGTAATTGAAACACCAAAACCAATGTGGGAATTGGTTGACTTGAATAATTACATTTACTCTATTGTTCAATACTCAAGAGGATGCCCCTACCTTTGTGATTTTTGCGATGTAACAGCTCTTTTCGGAAGAGTGCCACGTGTTAAATCGCCGGAACAAATTGTTAATGAACTTGATGTACTCGTAAATTCGGGCAGAAATGAAATGATCTTTTTTGCTGATGACAATTTAATTGGTAATAAAAATGTACTTAAAAAAGAATTGCTGCCTGCCTTAATAGAATGGAGATCACGAAATAAATATGCTCCTACTTTTGCAACGCAATTAACAATAAATTTAGCGGACGACGATGAATTAATTCAGCTTATGCTTGAGGCCGGATTCAGGCATATTTTAATCGGTATTGAATCCATTGATGAAGACGCACTTGCAAAGATGAAAAAGAAGCAAAACACAAGGCGTAATCTTCTTGAAAACTTAACAAAGCTTCAAAAAAGAGGATTCATAATAATTGGTACTTTCATTGTCGGTTTGGATGATGATAAAGCTTCTGTTTTCAAAAATGTAGCTAAGTTTATTCAAGATAGTGGAATTGTTTTAGTGGTTATAAATGTTCTGAAAGCTCCGCCTGGCACTGAACTTTATGAGAGGATGAAAAGGGAAAAACGATTGCTTGAACAGTTCAAGTTTGATGAAGATAAAACAAACATTATCCCGAAACTTGAGCCTCAAGTTCTTCACGATGGTTATAAATATGTTCTTGGTGAAGCATATTCTGCAAAAAACGTTTTTGAACGTGCAATAAAACATTTCAAAATGAAGAAAAAATTCAAAGTGCAAAATCCCGTTCGAAGGAAAATTTACTTTAAAGATGTAGTCTCTTTCTTCAGAATAGTTTTTCATATGGGAATTTTAAATAGCGAAAGAAAATATTTTTGGAAGCTGTTCAAATATGTTTATAAAAATCATCAAAACTATATGGATCTGGCACTGCTATATTCATTGATAATGTATGAATACAATAAGTTATTTGAAAAGTTTGTTAAAAATGAAAAGATGGGAGAATATATTTATCCTTCCGAGTTAAAGCAAGATTTAGCAAAAGCAAGTTAAACTCTATTACTGTAATTTCCTTACCTTTTTGCTATTTTATATCACGTTTATTTCAATAGAATATTTTGATGAACATTACTGATCAAATACAAATAAGCACTACCGAAGTAATTCGTCCTACTCATCTCGAAATTGATCTTGATAAAATCAAACAAAACTATTTGGCTATAAAGCAGCATGTTTTTCCCTCAAAAGTAATGGCAGTATTAAAAGCTAATGCCTACGGTCATGGTTTGGTGAGAATAGCTAAACTTATGCAAGAGATTGAAGCAGACTACTTGGGAGTCGCGGTTCTTGAAGAAGCAATCCTTTTACGCGAATCCGGAATAACTTTACCAATACTTGTAATGGGGGGGATACTCGGCAATCAAATTCCGTTATTCATTAAAAATGATTTAACAATTACAGCATCTTCAATCAGCAAATTAGAACAAATAGAAGAAGCCGCAATTGAACTTGGGAAAAAGGCATTAGTACATTTAAAGATTGATACTGGATTAGAACGGATCGGTGTTCACTATTACAATGCAGAAGAGTTTGTAAAACGAGCAGCCAAATTTGAAAACATAATTATTGAAGGAATTTATTCTCATCTGGCAAGCTCTGAATCGCAAGATAAAAGTTACACGAATTTACAAATTGAAAGATTTGAAAATATCTTGGCCGTTTTAGAAAAATTCTCCATCGAAATAAAACTAAAGCATATTTCAAATTCCGGTGCGATTTTGCAGCATCCAAATACAAACTATGATATGGTTCGCCCGGGCTTAATTTTATTCGGTGTTTATCCATCTTCTGGAATAACAAAAAGAGTTAATGTGCAGCCTGCTTTAAATTGGAAATCACGAGTTGTTTATTTCAAAGTTATAAAACCGGAACATCCTGTTGGCTATGGATCAACATGGCAAACTGATGAAAATACGAGGGCTGTTACTATTCCGGTAGGGTACGGTGACGGCTATTTTAGGAAAATGTCTCACCAAGCAGAAGTAATAATTAGAGGAAAAAGATATCCTGTAATTGGTACAATTTCAATGGATCAAATTGTTATTAATATTGGCAACGACAGTGCCTATAACGACGATGAAGTTATATTATTAGGCAGTGATGGCAATGTTTCTATTGCTTGTGAAGAACTTGCGAGTTGGGCTGATACAATCCCTTATGAAATTTTAACAAATATTAATACCAGAGTGCCGAGAATTTACAAATAGGAGAGTGATAAAATGAAAATAAATTTTTTGATTTCTTTTTTCTGCTTGCTGTTATTTGTTAGTTGTTCAAAAAAAGAGAAAAAGGTTTTAACTGATTGGGATAAAGCAGCACAGTTTGTTAAATATCATTCATCATCAAATTATTTGGTAAATAAAGACAAAGTGTTTTTTTCAACATCAAAAGAAAAAAAGGCGTCAGAATGGGCTGAATATTTTTTCTCTATTTATAGCACAAGAAATTGGATTTACGCAAATGATGAATATGCAGAATATATCCGTGAGCCGAAAATTCCGGTAGGCATTAGACTAATCAATTCCACGTATAATGAAGAATTGAAGGGCAGTCAACTTGTCATTTCAGCGGATGATTCTAAAACCCAAATTATTGTTGAAGGGTTTGTAAATTCCAATAAGAAAGTTTTTACGGAAAATTGGAAATTCCCTTTTAAGAATTAAATTCTCCACCTTGAGCCGAATGCAACACCAATTCTTTTAGCGGAATTGCCACCAAATAAATAGTGCAAGTCTGTTGTAGCAATGTTAAATTCAAATAAGCCGGATCCAATTCCAAGTCCGAATCCCCAATTGAATTTATCAATTCCGCCAAAAGAAAACCCTGTTCTGATCGGCAGCCAATCAATAAACCTTAACTCTGATCCGATTGCAACTCTGGGAGTAGTTGTATTGCCCGGTTGGTTATTGAAGCCCTGACTGTAATCAAAGGCGAGTAATATTTTTTTATCTTTGCCCGGTGCAAATGTGAATCCAACATTTAACGATGTCGCAAGGTCGGTACTAAAATCGTCAGAATAACTTCCTTCGCCTTTAAAGGCATCTTTCAATGAATCAACTTGTTCCTCTTCAGTAATGTCGGTCAAAGTAAAAAGTCCGCTTGCTTTGTATTCTACCGGTTCTTTATTCCAGTTAATTGAACCAATATCTGTAATTGATAGTCCGACAGTCCAATCACTATTCAATTCAGCAGCGAGACCTAAATCAAAGCCAACACCTGTTCCGGCTGGTTTCGGGAAGAATCCCACATCTGATGTTTTTGTGGTGTCACCTTCAAAATCGTATTCAATTCCAAAAGACGGAGAGGCAGCAATTCTGAAAAGTAAGTCACTATTTACTTCAATAGAGCCGTCTTCTAAAGTAGCAATTGAAGTATTGATTTTTTCTACACCGGAATAAAAATATCCTTGAACAACTTTGAACGTTACACCAACGGAAGCTTTTTTCGCGTTAAAGAATCCAATCTTTTGTGCAAAACTGAATGAGATATCACGTAAATACCAGGCTTTTAAATCAGCTTCGTTAAAATTAAATGTTCTTTCAATTTCATTTCCGTCTAGCATAAAATCAACTACTACTTTGGGGATATCTGTATTAAACGCAGCTCTGTCATTAATTGCAAAGGCAAATGCTGTCCCGGATTTTCTCAAATATGTTTTGAATGAAATAAATGACGCCGAAGCGTTAGAGTTTAATTTTGAGATATCGCTGAAAAGGCTTCTGAAATCTTCTTTATCTTGATCATCCAAAAATTTACCGGGTGAGTTGAAATCTCCGTTTTCACCTGCGAAAAATCTATTATAATCATCGATACTTATAAAATCGTTCCCAGCTATAAAACTAATATTTGGTATTGGCAGAGATAAAGTAAACTCGGTTGCTCTTTTTCCGGTTAAAGCAATGTTAGCCGGATTTTTACCAATTGCATGTACTCCTCTTACAACGGCAGTGTAGTTATTTCCCATTCCAACAGATCTTGCGTTTGTGATTAAAGCTGAACCGCCTTGGGCCAATATAGAAGAAGAGATAATTAAAAGAGTAATTATGAATTTTTTCATTTTTAATCCTTGTTATCAAAATCTGTTCTGTAATTTCCGTTAATTGTAATCTTAAAACTGATTTTATCCGTGTACTTAAATTTAACCGGAGTGTTTGAGCCATTTGATGAAGTTTCAAATTCAACGTTAACGCCCAATTTTAATCCGTCAATTATTTTTTGGATATCGTCTCCTGATAGATTTACAACTTCAGTATTTGTTGCCGGTGAAATCACATTTCCGTTTACGTCAACATTGGGACGAGCAATTGAAATGAAATCAATTGAATTTTGAGGAGGAGGAACATTAAGTGTAACTCTGCCGGAATTATCAAGTACAAATGCCGTAAACTTAGCTGTTGCAGGAATGCCGTTCGTTACTTCAATTGTGAGGTCAGCATTGTTTACATTGTCAAGATCATTTTTATCGACTTCACCAAAATCAATATCAACAGTATCTTTTACTGTTCCGCCATTCAATCCCATGTATAAGGGGATTTCTACTTCAACAGTGCCTGTTACAAAGTCTGTACTTTTTACCATTCCCGTTGTATAATTTGGATTAGCAATTGCATTTCCAGTTATTGAAAATTCATTTGGTAATTGTCCTGTAAAGCTATTTAAGAAGTCTTTAATACCGTAATCTATTAAATCAACTTTTGTATTTGTGGCTCCATTAATTCTTATTCCTTCAAGCATCAATGTCTCAGACTGTGTCCCATTTGAGCCAATCATTTCAACATCCAAGTCAATATCAATTAAAGCTGTTGATGTGAAATTCAGAACAACACTTGGCTGTTCAATATTAATTCCTTCCATTGAAAATTGGTCTCTGAAATCACCAAAATCAAAATCAAAGCTGGTTTCATCAATTTCAAAAGAAGTTGGCTTTAGTTTGCCTTCAACAGATGACAAAACAATATTTGTAAAATTCACATTTACACTTATACTGTCATCTGCATTTAATTCACGTGGATCATTTGCGGTTTTCACATTTATTACGGCTTCATATGTGATTTCATTTGTTGGAATACCAGGGGTCGTAGTTTGGATTTTCCAATCCTTTAGATTAGTTATCCGAATAGAACTGTTTGTTTCCTTTCTTGCAAGACTCACATTTCGATTGAAAGAATTTCCTGAAGGATCAACTAAGTTTTCAATACTAATTTCTACGTCAATCCCAAGATCGATAAAATTATTAATATTGATCTCAAACGAACCAGACTCAAATATTGCTGTTTCAACAAAAGTTGAATCATCAATTACAGATGAACTTGATTCAACGAAAGGATCCTGTTCCGGCAGAACCGCAACAGCTCTAGTGATTTCAAGATTAGAAAGAGAAGATGCAATATTAAATCCGGCATTATTTTGTATGGTCACTGTTTGTCCGTTACTGCCTGGAGTATAAACAGTTATATCAGCTAAAAGATCATCATAAAAACTTTTCCCACTCAAATCCAGATTCAATGAATTTGATGAACCTTGCTGTACAACTAATGGCAGATTTTCAGTTACTTCTAAAATCAATTCATTGTTACTTACTCTTCTTATTTCTATTTTCTCAAACTGTAACTCAACAGGCAGACTGTTATCAAAATCTAATTCTAATTGCCCTTTTGAAAGGTCAATTGATACGAATTCACCTATGTCGGAAAATTCGCTTCTTATTGAACTTCTGTTTTCCGGGAATATTGTAGATGTTCCTCCCGAAATGCCCGCAAATTGTTCAACAGAAATGAAAGTATTAAATGGTTCAACATCATCAATTTTTACTGATCCAATCACTTCAGATGTTTGTGTTGAAAAATCATCCAAAGTTAGATTATCTTCAATCTCAATCTTTTCGAGATCACTTACGTCAGTAAAAACCAACACCCCATTATTTGGATCATTTTGATCAGTAATCCAAGTAATTGAGGTATCGCTTTCAATTGCTTCTTCCAAGGTATAAGATCTGGAGGTTAACGGAACATTAACTTCAACATCCCAAACAGGGGCAATGAAATCTTCAGGGGGATCAATACATGAAAAAATAATTACAGAAGTTAAGCAGACAAGAAATAGGTTTTTGATATTCATTTCAGCTCTCAAAAGGATTTTTTGACTCAACGATAATTTTAAATCTTAAAATAACATTTCTATCTGGAATTCTTGTGATTCGTTACACGTTGGTAATTCTGAAACTACAGAAATGTTATGCAAAATTAAGATTATGGTTTTATTATCGATAATAATTCGACTTTATTAAATAATTAAGAATCTTTGCAAATTCTTTTGAGGAATAATTGCTATATTCATTTTTAGTAAATTTGTTTTGAAGTATGTCCTTTATTAGTTCCGAATGATATGAGTAACATAGAAAATTTAAGAAAATCAGCAGATTACCTATTTGAAAACGGAGAACACGCCCACGCCTATGTAATTTATAACGATATTTATAAAAAGGTTTGGTCTGCTATTGCTTACATAAATAGCGGTATGTCAGATTTTGGCAGGGAGTATTTATCTAACAATTTAATGACCTCAATAGAGTTTAAAAATAAATATACAACTTCTGTTTCAAATACTGTTTTTTTCAAATGGTTTCAATTGGATGAGGATCAAACTCTTAATGAATTTACATTTTCTCTTAACGGAAAACTTCATTCGTTAATTGAATCAGACATGTATGAAAAAAGTTCGTTAAGTATAACCTTAAGTGAATTTTATCTTTTACAGCAGTTAGTTCTATTGAACGGAAGTGGAAATTGGGTTAGTGAAGTTTCAAAGGTTTTATCTCCCCAAATGGTTGACAATAAATTGAAAAAAATAAGAACCAATGTTACTGAAGATAAAATGACACAAAGTATGATCGAGTATTCTGAAAAGTTGCGTGTTACTGACTGGAATAAAATGAATACAATGCTATTAAAATATCTTGATCTAATGAAAGAAAAAAAAAATGTTCTTTATAAAGAATTGAAAAAGATTGTTGGTTCCGATTATTCAAATAGTCAAAAGCAGAAGAAAAATTATAAAAACTACGAAAAATATGAACGCTACGAAAAGTATGAAAAATATGAGAAGTACGAAAAATATGAAAGCTACGGAAATGATAGTAAAGGCGATTCAGATACTATTCCAAAATCAGATAATGAAAAAGCCAAATATTTCGGATCAATATTGGAATTGAAAGGGATAGTTACTAAATCTTATATAAGAAAAAAATATTTAGAATTAATTGCAAAATATCATCCCGATAAAGTAGAAAGGCTGGGGGATGAGTTCAAAAAAATTGCAGAATCCAAAACAAAAAAAATTAATGAAGCTTACGATTGGATGAAGAAAAAATATAATCTTTAAACTTATATTTAGAACATGCCGATTAAAAAATTTGAAATACAAAGTAAATATGAGAACGTAGTAGTATTAAGTACTTCTATTAGAACTTTTTGTTTAGAGCAGAGTATAAGAGATGAAAAAATTACGGAAATGGAGTTGTGTTTAATTGAAGCACTTAACAATGTGATTAAACATTCCTATAAATCTGATGAAAACAATAAAATTGAAATTGATGTTGAAGTTAAAGGCGGCTTTTTAGATCTCTATATTCATGATTTCGGAATTGCGAGAACCAATTTTGAAAAACCAAAACTTGAGTTTGATCCTGATGACATTGAAAATTTGCCCGAAGGCGGAATGGGATTATTTATAATAGATCAACTTATGCACGAAACAAAATATTATTCTGAAAATGGAAAGAATACTTTTTTAATGAGAATGAAAATTTAATAACTGTTTATCGAATCTTATCTTGAAACAATTCATAATTCTAATCTTAATACAATTCACATTTTTATCTGCACAAGATTCAACAAGAAGTGTTGCGCTTAAAAAGAACTTACCGAAACGGACAAAAACAATTATAAAAGCAAAGTATCCTTCTTATCAATTGTTAAACGGATTTCTGTTGGTAAAAGAAGCAAATGAAGGTGATCCTTTTGCTCAACAAGAACTAGGATCAAGATACTTGAAAGGCAAAGGATTTGACCCTGATACTACCAAAGCAATAGAATGGTTTAAAAAAGCAGTTGATCAAGATTTGCCGCAAGCGATTTACAATTACGCGGTTCTTTATTACAACGGAATTGGCTTTGAATGGAACCCATATGAGGCTTATCGATTATTTAGAAAATCAGCTTTTCAAAATTTAGCGCTTGGCAAATATGCTTTTGGAATATTACTAACGGAAAACTTGATAGTTAATCGGAATTATGCCGAAGCATATAAATGGTTTAAGAGTTCAGCTGAAATGGGTTTTGAACCAGCTGAAAAAGCTCTGGAACAGTTTGAGAAAATGGGACTCAAATTTGACGGGAGTATTGAGGATTCGACAAGAAATGATTTAAGCACTGAAGAAACCTTTTCGTTATTAAACCAGGATTGGGAACTTGACTTATTTAATTTTGAAGACTCGCTTGATGAAGAAGAGTTAAATAAAAGTATTTTGAATTTATTAAACGAAAACATTGATGACTTGAAAAACACTCTTGGGGTAAATGAAATTAGAGATTCGCTAAATGTTGTTGATACGACCAGTGCAATTGAAGTTATTAATTATGCTGCTGAAAATGGAAGCCCGGAAGCGTTGATGATAACCGGTAGAAATTTTGAAGCGGGATTAGTTAATGATAAAGATAAAATAAAAGCTTTAGTAAACTACATTAGGGCTTTTAGGCTTGGTTCCCGCAAAGCTGCTCAATACACTTTAAAAATGATAAAGGATCAAACAATTTTTGAGGATTTGAAAAAGGAAATTGATAATGGCAACCCTGATGCAATGTATGCTTGGGCTGGCTTAATTGCTCTTGGTTTTGATTACAGATTATCAGATGAGCAGGCTGTGGAATTATTAGAGGACGCTGTTAAAGTTGATCATGTTCATTCAATTATTGAAAAAGGGCTTTGTTATTACAATGGAACCCTCGTTGATCAGAATAGAGAGAAGTCAATTGAATATTGGCAAAGGGCAGTTAACCTTGGAAGTAAAGAAGCTGAGATTAGAATTATTTTTGATAAAATAAATAATATCGAAAAATATGATGATATAAAATCTGAAATTGAAGCTTTGGAAAAATTTTCAGATGAAGGATCAGTATTAGCTCAAGCAGTTTTAGCCTATTGTTATCAAAAAGGATTTGGTGTTCCCCTAAATAAAGCTATGGCAGCAAAGCTTTACAGACAAGCTTCCTCAAGGGGAAACGAAGCAGCTTGGAACTCTCTAAGAAAAATGTATGATGATATCCGGCCGGATGAAGCCGAGTTCGTAATTTTTGAAGAGTAATTATTTTGCTTTCAATAAAATGATTGTCAAATCATCCTGCGATGCAGCATTTTCTCTAAAATTATAAACTGCATTTATAATTTTTTTCTTTATTTCATCAACTTCAAGATGGGCATTATTTTTAATTACATTTTTAAGATTATCTAACCCAAATTCTTTGCGCATGCTGTTCATTGATTCAGTAATTCCGTCAGTATAAAAACAAGCAATATCTCCGCTTTCTGTGTCAACATTAGCTTCTTCAATCGTTTTTTCGAAAATACCTTTGTCATTTAATCCGATTCCTATCCCTTTCGGATTTATCTCTTCAAACTCCTTAGTAGATTTTCTGTAGACGAGCAATGGTGTGTGTCCGGCACGGCAGAATCTAATTTTCCCTTCATTATCAATACATGCTGCTATGACTGTTAAAAAATATTCCGGCAATAATTTTTCCGAAAAATGCTTCTTTAGATTTACTATCAAATCTTTTGGATTGTCAACTATTTTAATTAAGTAATTTATTATTGCCTGAACCCTGACCATGTAAAGTGCCGCTGCAATTCCTTTGCCTGAAATATCCCCAATTACCAAATATGTGTTGCAATCATCTTTTGGGCTTTTCACGAAATCATAATAATCGCCACTAACTTCCCGTGCAGACTCATAATAAGCAGAAATATTGAAGTGATTATTTACAGGCGGCGTGTTAGGCATTAAATCAGCTTGAATTTTTCTCGCTAAACTTAACTCATCTTTTGCAGTCAGTTTATCTGCTAGCTCAAATGCCAGTAACGCGTTTACTATCAAAAACGCTAAAAGAAAATAAACATGGTTATTATTGAATAATCCGATCAAAAAAATAAGTGCTGCGGCTAAATAAAATATTCTTCTGCCAGCAGACATTTTTAATAAAAATGCATTAAATAAACTTCTTAAAAATATTAATGCCCTTACAAATTTATTCCTTGATTTGTTTTCGTCTTTCGGAATTTCCGATGCAAAAAATTCATATACTTCTGTTGCTTCCCTTTTGAGGAGTTTTTCCATTTCATTGTAGCTTAAGTCGCTTGTGTACAAATCAAAAAGCCTTTTTAGCGGATTTTGTTCAGCCAATTTTAATCTCTTTTATTTATCTATTTAAATGAAAATATTTATCGGAAATAAAGTGGTTTAATAATGAAAAAAAAGCAAGTTGGTAGTTTGATAATTTATTCCAGCTAACCATATTTCTTTTTTAATTCTTTGGACGAATTTTTGAAATAAAAGTTAGCCGGATTAGAATTTTGTTATATGAAGTCGGCGTATTGTTTGTCAGTATCCAGAATATGAACAGTTAACCAGTTTTTTAAGAAGTTCAAAACTTCAATGCTTAACATGGTTTTTCCTGCATCAAATTTTTCTTTTAAATCGAGCACTTCTTTTGTAAGTGTATCGTGCTCTTTTTTATGCGTTGCATAACCTGAAAAATTTACTTTCTGCATCATTCTTTCTTCGGTTTCAAAATGCTCTTTAGTGTAATTAATTAATTCATAAAATGTTTTTGCGAGAGCATCTTTACCCTTACCGGCTTTCATTGAATCGTGAAGTTCATTCACGAGTGTAACTAACTTTTTGTGTTGACTATCGATAAGTGCGTTATTAACGCTGAAATTATCATTCCATGAAATTAGAGCCATTTTGCCTCCGGTATTACTAATTTATTATAGAAAGTTTTCTTAAAAACAAATTTAATACTAATTCATTGAATCAAACGTGAGTTAATGAATCTGATTATAATTCATCAAATAATACTCAATATAAAACACATTAAATTATCGATGTTAATTACTGTTTTGTTTATACCTTTCTCAAATAAAATGAGAATTTTCTTATTTGACTGGTTGTCTTATTACGGTTTTCCACCTTGCCGGATCAGCTCTACGAATGTCGCTGAGATAAATTTCGTGATGTTTTACTGAAATTTCATAGCCTGATTCTTCTATGAATTTATGGAGTTTTTCTATTGTGGGTCCTTCTTCGCTAAACGGACCAATGTGCATAATTTGAGCGGATTTCCCTTCGTGAAATTTTTTGAAATAAAGTTTGTCAATTGCGGGTAAATCTTTCTTCTTTTTTACTGCTTCAATAGCAGAATTTATATCTTCTTTGTTAATAAACTCTGGGTGCATAATCATCATTGTCCAAAACCAATCATCTTTTCTTCCTTCAGTAAAAGCTGTGTGGTCGTCTGCCCACCATAAACCTTCCATCGGCATTACGGCGTAATCAATTCGTTTTTCGCCCTTTTTAATCATAAACTTAAGTGTATATGCTGTTGAAAACAGAGCCTCTACAGCTTCTTTATATTCTTGGGAAGTATTCGGATCCCCTTTGCCGTCAATCATTAAAAATTGAAATTCGGGTACATCAACAATTTCACATTTTTTTGCTGATGGTTTATAAAGATTTTTGTATTCTTTTTTGTAATCTATCTTTTCCATTTTTCACTCCATTTTTTCAATATTTAATAGACAATAAAAAATAATCAATTATTGTTTTCTTTGCATATCTTGCTTTAGTTAATACTTCTTTTATGTAAAAAAGGTTCGTGTATGAATTTCAAGATGATAAATCTA
>JANQIV010000122.1 GCA_028282005.1 Melioribacteraceae bacterium
ATCCGGGCGAAGGTGTGAGAGCAGAGGCCGGAGCAATGATGTACATGGAAGATGGAATCGAAATGCAGACAACAACAGGCGGCGGGCTTTTCAAGGGATTTAAAAGAATGATTACCGGAGAAAGCTTTTTCATTACAACATTTATGTTTAATGGTAGAGGGAAAGGTCATGTCGCTTTTGGAGCACCGTATCCCGGTAAAATTATACCTCTACATTTGGATCAACTTGGCGGTAATTTTTTATGCCAGCGCGATTCATTTTTATGCGCTGCATCCGGAGTTGAAATTGAAGTGGCTTTCACGAAAAGAATTGGCGCAGGTTTATTCGGCGGCGAGGGTTTTATTCTCCAGAGATTAGAAGGAGACGGAATGGCATTTGTTCATGCCGGAGGAACAATTATCAAAAAAGAATTGCAGCGTGGAGAAACACTTAGAGTTGACACAGGTTGTTTAGTAGCTTTTGCCCCAACAGTTGATTATGACATTCAATTTATCGGTGGTTTCAAAAATGCTTTATTCGGCGGTGAAGGATTATTTTTAGCACGTTTAACAGGCCCTGGAACTGTTTATTTGCAATCTCTTCCGTTTTCAAGATTAGCTGATAGAATATTCTCTGCTGCAAGATGGCAAAACAAAGGTGAATCAAAAGGTGCTGCAGGTTTAGGCGGAGGAATATTCGGAAACATTATTAGCGGTAATTAATGTTGATAAAGTATTACTCTACAAAAATGGATTCCCTCTTTCGAGGGAATGACAGCAAAACAAAAAGATTTGTCATTCCCGAATGTTTTTATTGGGAATCCAGAATGCAATAATATGACAAACTACAAAACCAAATATGGCCAATACGTTTTAATAACCGGTGCTTCCTCCGGAATTGGAGAAGCATTTGCCTACAAACTAGCTTCTTTAAATTCTGACCTAATTTTAGTCGCCAGAAGGGAGGATAGGTTACTCACAATCAAAAAGGAAATTCAGAGAAAACATTCTGTTGATGTAATTCTGATCCCACTTGATCTGACTGAAGAAAATTTCATTGAAATTATAAAAGAAAAAACTAAAGGTTTGGAAATCGGAATGTTAATCAATAATGCCGGTTTTGGCTCAACAGGAAATTATGTAGATATTGAATCTGACTACGAAGAAAAAATGATTAAGCTTAATTGTATTGCACCGTCAATTCTGACTCATCATTTTGTTCACCAAATGAAAGAAAGAAAAAAAGGAGCCATAATCTTTTTGGGATCTGTAGTTTCGTTTATTTCAGTACCTTTTATGACAACTTATTCTGCCACAAAAGCTTTCAACACTTTTTTGGCAGACGGACTTTGGTACGAATTAAAGAAATTCAATGTTGACGTTCTTTCTGTAAATCCCGGCGGAACAGACACTGAATTTCAGAGAATATCAAAAATTTCTGGTGGACCATTTGTAAGAAAGCCTGAAGACGTTGTTGTAACTGCGTTGAAAACATTAGGGAAAAAAGTTGCAGTCATTGACGGTTTAATGAACAAACTAAATGTTTTTATTTCTAAATTCCTTCCGAGAAAATTAGTCCTAAGTCTATCAGGAAAAGTTTCAGAGAAATTATTAAAAACTGGTAAATATGAAAATTGATGAAAAATATAAAAATGCTGCTTACTTATTCATTTTCTTTTTTATACTGGCTTTACTTTGGGGAATAATTGGAAGTTATTTTCTAAACTAACTTAAAAAACTAATAATCCTTCTCGATTGACTTAATTGCAACTCTATAAAAAAACATGGAACAAATTATCGAAATAGATGCAATAATAATTGTTGCAATAATTAATGGCTGAAGATTGTAAGTGCCGTAAAATCTTAAAGAATAAAAGAATTTGCTTAAAGGAATAAATAAAACAATTATCAGCAAAACCATAAAAAATAAACTGAGAAGAAAAGTAATCGATGCACCTTGAGATGAAGCTAACCGAATTGGGTTATTTTCATTAAAATTGGCAAATAGCCCGCCCATACCGAAGTTCATTAATATCATAAACATAGAAACAGATAGAGTAAGTAACGAAAACAGATTTAGAAGCGGAGCAGGGAAGTTAAAGTTAGAAAAATAGTTTAACATTTGGCCAATTAAAATTATCAATAAGATCCACGGGATTAATTTTACCAATGCAAAAGTAGATGGTTTTAATGGAGCAGATTTAAGCCGCCAAAAAGATTTTCCGTCTAAACTAATCAAAGGAAAAACAAATCGTAGCGAAAGTGTCGTTATCAACAATACACTAAAGAGAAAAAGCGATAAATAAATAATAGTTTGTAATTGTGCATCTCTAATTCCAATAAGGTAAACACCTTTCAACGAAAACATAAAAATTGTGATTAAAAAAAGTAAAATCAGCAAATGAATTACCTGGCTTGGTTCTCTGAAAAAACAATGGAGTTCTTTTTTTATCAACATCGCAATTGATGACTCAAAAATTGATTTCCTGCCAAATGCAAAATAACTATCTTTATTATACTTTTTTTGTTTCCTCAATTTAATTGCGATCAGCCATGTGCTTTGATACCAGAAATAGCCAAGCGCCATCATAATTGATAGACCGTAAACAGATAATAAAATTTGCTTGTAGAAAAATATATTTGCATATCCGGCTTTGTTAGAAATAATCCAATAAAGTGAATTAGACAACCATTTGTTTGGTAAATAATTCATTACTCCCGGAATCAACATCCCAAAATATTTATCAACATCGGGATAATATCTCATTACCTCATTTACAAGTTTTATTGGTGATGCTATACTAAAGAAAAAGTAAACTGTGGATAAATAAAGAAATATCAACCCATATACTATAACCTTTGGATTTATTACGCTTGCTAATTTTATAACAATCATCAAAATAATAACACCAATAGCAGCAGCGCTTAACATAAAAGGAAGAAACTGGAATAATACAATTTGCAAAAAAGCTAAAAAGGGAAGCTTGAAATAAGCTACATATCCACCGATAACAGATAATAATATTAAAAACAATGTTGACGAACTATAGAAAAAATTATCCAAAAATTTAATTGTAAAAATTACAGTTGGATTAATGGGTTTTGTAAAGAGGAATTTGACCTCGTCAGATTTGTATAAAGTAGAAAAAGCTACAATTATATTACCTGCATTTACAGATAAAAAGAAAATGAACAATACTATTGAAATGAATTCGTGAAGAAGAAAAAGTCCTATTTTCATTTCAACTAACAAATAACGGATTGAATTATACGAAAATAAATATGCTCCAATTGCAAAAGATGAGTAAACTATAAAACTGCCGACATTTTTAAACAGGAAACGTGGTTCAAATTTGAAATTGAATTTCAAATTTGAAATTAATTTATATCTTAAAATGTGAAGTAGGTCTTTCACATGATCACTTTGTTAATTCGATAAACAATTCTTCAAGATTATTATCTTTCTCTTGTTTTAGTTTTTCCAGCTCTTCAATCGTGTTATCAAAAATAATATTAGACTTGTTAATAATCGCAACCCTAGTGCAGATCTCTTCAACAACATTTAAGCTATGAGTTGACATAAATATGGTAGTGCCATTTTGTGATTTTTCTTTTAACACTTGCTTAACGATGTGCGCACTTTGCGGATCAAGCCCAACCATCGGTTCATCAATTACAATCAATTCCGGATCGTGCAGAAAAGCAGAAGCAATGGTAATTCGTTGCTTCATCCCTTGTGAATATTCTTCTGTTCTTTTATCAAGCCATTCTTCAATTTTTAATAATGACACTTGTTCATCAATTTTGGTTTTTAGTTTATCATGGGGAAGGTTGAAAAGTCCACCGGTAAAAAATAAAAATTCTTTGCCAGTTAATTTATCATATAAATAGGGATTATCAGGTATGTAGCCAATAATCGATTTCGATTTGATTTGGTTTTTGTGAATATCAAAATCATTTAAATACATTTCGCCAGAGGTTGGAGTGAGTAGGCCGGTTAACATTTTAATGGTTGTTGTTTTACCTGCACCATTGGGGCCAAGAAAACCAAACAATTCGCCTTTTTTAATTTCCAGATTTATGCTATTTACTGCAGTAAACTTATCGTATTTCTTAGTCAGATTTACAAACTTAATCATGGCAGGTTCTTTCTTTAGAGATATGGTTATTGATTCGAATCAACTTTTTCAACATCTTCATAAATAATTGTCTGCAAATCCTCATCACTCAAATCATACATGTTTGAAATCCTTTCTTCCTGGTTGCTTATGGCTTTCATCAAAATGTTTTTAGTAGTTCTTGCGTTACCAAAATTTTTATCTCTATTATTGTAAAGATCATTGAAAATTTCAAGAAGTAGCTGCAATGCACCTTCATCAAGTTTATAACCATTAGACTTTGACATAATATCAGAAATTTCGAGCATTTCCCTAGGTGTGTAATCTTCAAACATAAATGAGTTTGTGAAGCGGGAAGTAAGGCCAGGATTTGATTCGAGAAATCTTTTCATATCATCAGGGTAACCGGCAACCACTACAATAAATTGACCTTTTAAATCTTCCATTTTTTTAAGAAGTGTATCAATTGCTTCCTGGCCAAAGTCATTTCCACCGCGGGCAAGAGCATAAGCTTCATCAATGAAAAGTGTTCCGCCAATTGCTTTATCGATTACTTCATTTGTTTTTATCGCTGTTTGTCCCTGGTAACCAGCAACCAAATCAGCCCGGTCTACTTCAACTAAATGACCTTTTTCAATTAATCCTAATTCTTTAAAGATATTACTAATTATTCTGGCAACAGTTGTTTTTCCAGTTCCTGGATTACCCAAAAACACTGAGTGAAGATTTTTATCGACTACTTTTAATCCACGTTCTTTTCTCAGTTGCGCAACTTTAATTCCGCTTACTAACCGTTCAACTGATTTTTTAACACTATCTAATCCAGTTAAAGTATTCAGTTCTTCAAGATGTTTTTTCAGTTTTTCAGGATCACCTTTTGTTTGGTACGCTTTCTTTTGTTGATCAGGTGAAACAATTTCCTTAATATCATCAACAGTCAAATTTTTTGAAGCTTTTTTATCATCTGTTGGGTTTTCAATTAACCGAAGGGCCATCTTCTGTTGAGCTTTTTCAATTAAGTTTCTGATAATCCTTGCGTTACCAAAATTTTTATCTCTCTTGCGGTAAATTTCATTGTAGTATTTATCGAGAAGTTTTTTAGCCTTTAAGTCTATTTCAAGCTCTTTGGATTTCAAACTTCTGTCAGTTATTTCCATCAGTTCATCTGGGATGTAATCCTCAAAATGGAATGTTTTTGTGAACCTTGATTGCATTCCCGGATTACTTTCGATGAATTGTTTCATTTCGTTAGTATAACCAGCAGCAATACAAATAAATTTACCTCTGTCGTCTTCCATTCTTTTTAAAAGGGTATCGATGGCTTCTTTACCGAAATCATTGCCTTCTTTGACAAGTGTATAAGCTTCATCAATGAATAGGGTGCCGCCAAATGATTTATTAATCATTTCTGTTGTTTTATTTGAAGTTTCACCAACGTGTGCTGCAACTAAACCTTGTCTGTCTGTTTCAACTAAATGTCCTTTGGGAAGTATTCCCAATGCAGAATAAATTTTACTGAAAATTCTTGCAACGGTAGTTTTACCAGTACCCGGATTTCCTAAAAACAAAACGTGTGAAGAGAATTTTGTGCGTATGTCTTCACCTTGCTCAATGTAATAACGTGCAAGTTTAACCATTTCAAGTATATCTTTTTTAACAGAGTTTAACCCAGTCAATTTATTTATTGATTGTAGTGCTTCGTGCAGAGAATCTTCATTTATGGGCACTTTATAGTCTTTTTCTTCATCTTTTGAAAGGATTTCTTTAATGTCCTCTACTACTATAGTAGTCATGGCTTCTTTGGTTCGTTGATCTTTTTCAAGTTGTAAAACACGTTTACTAAGCTGCATTTTGGAATCTTCAAAGAATTTACGCACAAGTCTTGCATTGCCAAATGTTTTATCCCGGCCTCTGTAAAGATTTGTAAATTCTTTTTCTAACATCACCTTCGATTCTTCATCGATTGAGTATTCATTTTTTTCAGTAAGCATATCAAAGATTGCAATCATCTCATCAGGTGTATAATCTTCAAAAGTAAAGAAGTGTGTAAAGCGAGATTTCATCCCGGGGTTTGAGCTGAGAAAATCATCCATCTCATCCGGATAACCAGCAGCAATTGTAACGAATTCACCCTTTTTGTCTTCCATTCTTTTTAGTAAAATATCTATCGCTTCCTGGCCAAAGTCTTGACCACCGCCTCCTTTTTTCACAAGAGTGTAAGCTTCATCAACAAATAAAACTCCGCCCATTGCATCTTCAATCAGTTTTTCAGTTTTCTGAGCTGTCTCGCCGACATATTGACCCACCATTGCTGCACGGTCAACTTCAACAACATGCCCTTTGGGAAGAATTCCCATGGCTTTGAAAATTTCTCCAACTAGTCTCGCAATTGTTGTTTTACCTGTCCCCGGATTACCAGTGAAAACTATATTAACTGCCAGACCTTCTTCAGACTTTAACCCAAGTTCTTTCCGCTGTTTCATAAATTCGAGATAATCAATAAAATCTCTGACAGCTTTTTTAACACTGCCTAACCCAATAAATTTATCGAGCTCCTCCAACAATTCATCAAGACTGCGAGTTACTTCCTCTTTAACTTCTTCTTTAATTTCTTTTGTAGTTTTTGGGGAATCCTCAGGAGCTTCATCTCTTTGAGGCGGAAGTTTTGGTTCAGGTAAAGGTTCATCTTCCAGCTCCTTTATATTTGAGTCTGCGATAGCAAACCATTTCTGACAAACCAAATATTGATTGATATAAATATCAACCCGGCCCTGACCTTGTTCCCAACCTCTATTTGAACAGTTTTGGGCAAAGATTACAGAATCCCAATCTTCGTTAACTTTTAGTCTAAAGTCCGTTCTCTTTATTTCATAATCATTAATTAACCAAACTGCTTCGGCAATAAATTCTCGGCTTTGCATTCTGAAAAAAGGATTATTGAAAATTACTTCGACAGCAACTTCTTTAGTACTATTTGCATCAAACTGAATGTAATAAGTTCTGTTTCCAGTCTGTTTTTCTTCAGGAACATCAAAAAGTTTTGCGGAAAAAACTTCTGCGTCATCGTTAGGAAAATATATCGCATTAGTTTTAAGGTCAGATGTATCAATTACAGGCCTATCTATTTTTTCAACTTTCTCAATTCTTTCAATTTTTGGCGATTTAGGTTTAACTTCTTCTTTGGTAACTTTTGGCCTTATAACTTCAATTTCAATATTTTCTTCCTGATCATCATAAGAATTTGCACTTAACTTGAGAAGGGAGCTAAAAATGTTATTAAATTTCTTATCAGTCTTAAACCGGTCTTCCATTTCTCTTGCTTTCTTCAATGCAAGTTTTACTTGATTCATGTGCATCATTGCTTCAAGATTTAGAAGTTCGGCATCATATTTTTCGCGAGTGATTTTAGTGTTATCCAATATTTCATTAGTTACAAAAAGTGCAAACCAGTAATCTTTATTTTTTATGGCTTCATTTGCTTCATCAAGCAGATTTCGGGCATTACGAGATTTAACTTTAATTTTTCCGTTATTTATTTCTTCTGCAATTGTAAACCAACCTTTTGATTTGACCCAATGCTCGTTCTTTTTGCTATCAATCAGTATTGCTAAGTCAAGTGATTTTTTTGCATCAGTAAACCTTTCCATTCCTGCGAGGCTTATAGCTTTATTATGATATGACCAAGCAAGCGAACTCTTTTGCTGTTCTATTGATGAGTCAATGTCTGAAATAGCTCCTTCGTAAATTGACATGCGCATTAACAGGTAACCGCGGTACATTTTAGATTTTTGAGATCCGCCGCTCAATTCCACTGCAAGATCAGCATATTCCATTGCTTTGGTTGGGTCACCATTTTCGAGTAATGCCCATGCATAACAGATAGCGGAATCGGAGTCATTTGGCTTTTCTCGAATTGCTTTTTCAGCAGCGGGCAAAGCAAGCCTGTATCTTCCGTTCCAAAGATGATCAAATGCTTCTATTTGAGAATTCGATGAACTAAATCCCGTCAAGTTAGACTCTTTTCAATGAGGTATGAGTTATTTAAGAATTATAAAATACAAATTATATGTAATAAACTAAACGATTTTGTAAATTTATAATCGCCAATCATCAATTTAACTTTAGCATATATTGTTCGTCAAAATAAAAAAAAGGTAGTTATAATGAAATTAAAAATATTATTTGTCACTTTATTACTTATTACTTTCTCTGCATGTAATTATTGGGGTGTTAGAGGAAATGGAGATTTTACAAATGAAGTTAGAGACATTAAAGAATTCGATGAAATTGAAGTTTCGGGTGCATTTGTTGTATACGTTAGAGTTGGAGACGAACCAAGTTTAGAAGTTGATGCCGATGATAATCTTTTGCGACTCATCACTACTAAGGTTAGAGGAAACAAATTAATTATTGAACAAAGAAAAAACTTACGTTCAAGTAGAGATATCGTTGTTAGAGTATCTACACCAGACTTGAACGAAGTAGGAGCATCTGGTGCAAATGAAATATTTGTAAAAGGAATTAATAGCCGTGATTTCAAAGTATCAATGAGTGGGGCATGTGAATTTGAAGCAGACGGTGAAACACAATTTTTAGACGTCGATATTTCAGGAGCCGGCTATGTGAATACTAAAGACCTATATGCAGATGAGGTGAAAATTGATATTAGCGGGGCAGCAAGTGCAGATGTTTATGCTAGTGATTTTCTGGACGCACAAGTATCGGGCGCTGGTTCAATAAACTACTATGGTGATCCAAACGATGTGAGAAGCGATATTTCAGGTGCCGCTTCAATCAATCGCAAATAAAAAATCAAGATTATGATTACGAGTGAAAATTAAGACCAATGTTTGATTTTTCTCTAATCTAATTCGTAATCGTAATCTTACTCATTTTCAAATAACTAGGGGGAGTTTATGAAAATAACACCTATTATTTTGCTATTATCTTTTCTTGCAATCACAATACACTCTCAAAATAAATTAAAACCTTTTGATAAACTAATTGGTACTTGGGATATTTCTCAGTCCGTTCGTCAGCAAGATGGAACCTGGAAAGAAAATCCGCACAAGTATAAATGGAAGTTTTATACTATTCTCGGTGGTGAAGCTATTCAAGATGATTGGATTGTTGTCGATTCCGAAGGGAAGGAGACAACTTCAGGTACAAACATCCGCATTTTTAATTCAGAAGAAAACCAGTGGCACATGGCTTGGATTGATAAAACCCAAAGACGCACTGCCGTATTCACTGCTAAAAATATTGACGGAACTGTTTTGATGGAAGGCACAAATGCCACAGGCCGGGAAGTAAAAATTACTTTTTATGATATCTCTCAAAACAGTTTTAACTGGAAACAAGAGTGGACTTTCGACGGCGGTCAAAACTGGGTTACTGTTGTAAAACTGAAAGCTACAAGAGCTAAATAAGTAAAGTTTCAGAATAATGGCCAAGAGTAAAATCCATTCTTGGTCATCTTTATTTTCAAGCACACCAAATGGTTTTTAACAATATGTCCCATTTTTACAATACATTAAAATAGACAAACATTAGATTCCCGTTTCGATAGTCACAAATCATAAGACCTAATATGATTCGATCAAAATTATTACATGCTATTTTTCTACTGATATATTTTTCCTCTATCATTGCACAAGATTTCCAAAATGTGTACCCCGAAAGTGTGGGCATGTCTTCAGAGCGTTTGAAAAGAATTGATGAACATTTTCAAAAATATATTGATGATGAAAGGCTCGCCGGCATAGTAACACTGGTTGCACGTGAGGGAAAAATTGTTCACTTCAAAGGATATGGTTTTAGCGATGTTTATGATAGAATTCCGATGGACATAAAATCAAAATTTAGAATCTACTCAATGACAAAACCAATAACGAGCGTTGCGGCTATGATGCTTGTCGAAGAAGGGAAAATCCGTCTATTAGATAAAGTATCAAAGTACATTCCGGAAATTGCAAAAATGCAAGTCTTTGTTGATTCAACTTCAGAAGGAATTACAACTGAAAAACCCAAACGCGAGATGACAATACATGATCTATTTCTGCACACTTCGGGATTACCGCACAACCCTCCTTACAGTAATATAGCTTATCAAGGGAAGGATAAAATACCTTTGCTTAATATGTACATGAATGCAAAACTGCGCAAACCGGATCAAACTTTGGAAGAATCTATTCACGAACTGACTAAACTTCCGCTACTTTATCATCCCGGTGATATGAGGCGTTACGGCATGGCAACGGACATACTTGCAAGAGTAATAGAAGTAGTTTCAGGCAAAACCTTTGATCAATTTCTGCAGGAAAGGATTTTTGATCCTTTGAAAATGAACAACACTAGTTTTCATGTAAGCAAAAGCACTTTATGGAGAATGCCTAGAATTTATACGCCAACATCTAACGGTAAAATCAAAGAGCTCGATGGAGTAATAAAATTGAATTACTTGAACGGG
>JANQIV010000017.1 GCA_028282005.1 Melioribacteraceae bacterium
AAGCAAAAAAGAAATTGAATTAAAAAATATTGCTGTACTTTGTAGAAAAAGAAGTTCGTTCAAAGAATTGGAAGAATCATTCCTAAAATATAAAATCCCTTTTTCAATTATTGGCGGCCAAGGCTATTATCAAAAACAAATTATTTTCGATGTCCACAATTACATTTCGTTTTTAATTAATCCCCAAAATGATTTGGCATTGGTCGGAATTTTGCGGTCACCATTCTTTACGTTTTCTGATTCAAATCTTTTTGAAATTTCTTTGTGCAATGGTGAGACCTTCTTTGATAAACTAAAAACTTTTTCTTCAAAAGATATTTATTTTCAAAGAACTATAAAGATACTTGAAGAGCATATATCAATTGCATTTAAAACCGACATACCTGAATTGTTAAATAAAATACTAAAGGATACTTTTTACTGGTCAGTAATATCTGCCAAAAATAATTCTGAACAGGAGATTGCTAATCTTAAAAAGCTGATTGGTATTTCAAGCAATTTTACAGAACAAAGTTTTAAAAACCTTTTTGATTTTGCGCAGTATTTGAAAAATGCAATTGATACAATTGATGATGAAGGCCAAGCTGCTTTAATTAATGAAGAGAACTCAGTTAAAATAATGACTATTCATCAGTCAAAAGGTTTGGAGTTTGAAGCGGTTTTTATTTTTAACTGTAATCAACCTATGCGAGACCCCCGGATAAAATCTAAACAGATTGCTGTGGATAAAAATTATGGTGTACTCTTTAAAGTGCCACAGGGTTCTTACTTTGAAGATTATTTAACCCCACCGATTCTCTGTCTTTATAATTTCATTAACTACCGTAAAAATTTAGCAGAATCAAAAAGGCTTTTATACGTTGCATTAACCAGAGCTGTAAAATATTTATTTATTTCTGCCGATCTAACCAAATCAATCAAAGAAAACTCATTTGCTGATCACATAACTAGCAGTTTGGGAGTTGATGTGGAAAGCGAGTTTTACGATTTTAAATCCGAATTAGAATTTTGGGAAAGCAAAGATGGGAATGAGCAGAGTAGCATTAAAGAAATAAATTTTAATGTTTCCATTACGAAAGATATTTCGATTGAGACTAATGAGTTGATCACAAAAAATGTGGATGCCCAAATTGACCATTCCATTTTGCTTGATAAAATTAAACACAGGGAATCAACTGAATTTGTGTCTGCCACGAAAATAGTAATGTTTACTCAATGCCCGGTAAAATATAAGCTTACTTACGATCTCGGTTATTCAAAATTTTTAGAAGCAATTAACAAAGATGCCCCAAGCTTTGATTTTAAGTTTGAACAGCCCGATGAAGATGAAATTGAAGTTACCGCTGATGTTAAAGGAAAAATTATACACAAAGTATTAGAGATGGATTTAGATAAAGATAATTATAAAACTGAGCTGATCTCTTTGCTCGAAAATGAATATCAGTTTGAAAAAAATATAGTGAATGCAAATTCGATTAATGAAATCTCGCAGGTTCTTGATAAGTATTTTTCGTCAAAAATTTATGATGAAATTTCAGAATACAACTCGTCCAGAAATGAATATGAAATCTATTCCTTAATCGATGATTTTTATTTGTACGGTATAATTGATAAAATCATTTTTGATGGAAATAAAATCAAAATAATTGATTACAAAACTGATGACATTAAAGTTGATGAAATTAAAGAAAGGTCTGAAAATTATTTACCACAATTGAAATTTTATTCACTACTTACTTCTACAATATTACCCAATGTAAATGAAATTGAATGCAGACTAATTTTTCTAAAACATCCTGATAACTTTTTTGTGGTTAGGTTTAGTAAAGAAGAATTAAAAAACTTTAGAGAAGAAGTAAAAATAATTGTCAATAAAATTAGAAGTAAAGATTACGCATCAAATTTAGATCACTGCGTGAAATGTCATTTTTCAGATTTTAAGAATAATTGCGTTTTAAAATAAAAAACCCCGATTTGAAATCGGGGCTACAAACAAAATTTATTCAGCCGCTTTATTCTTATCAATTTTATCAACAACTATCTTAAAAATAAACAAAGCAATGGCCGATATTAATCCGATCCCGACGTAATAATACCAAAGCACATGTGCGTCTGCATAAACTGCTGCCCTCTCTGCTGCACTTATTCCTGCCGGTAATGTATTCGGATCCGGGCAATATGCGTCAAGCAAAAATCCGGACATAAAAAATCCGATTATCCCTGAAATAAAAGTATGGATATGACTAAAACCTAAATATAAGCCTTCTTCACCTTTCGGAGCTTGCAAAGAAAAATATTCTAAAAATCTTGGGGAAATGAAACACTCTGCTAATCCCTGCAGTCCAATCCCCACAATCATCATTACAGTTAAAGGGTATAATGAAAATAGTCCGAAGAATTCTACATTAGGCCCTGTAATTCCTTCAAGGTATTGGCTTAAAGCCATAGCAAGAGCTGAGAAAGGCATTATCAACATTCCAGCGAGCATTGAAGTAACAGCTTTTCTTTTTTTCATCATTTGTGTAATAAGTACAACGAAAAGTACAACTACAGCCGGATTAACATTTGCAAGCCATTCCGGACGTGCTTCTTCCCCCAAAAGTCTAATTACATATTTTGGCATTGTAGCGTAAAGCTGACCTTGGATTAACCAGAAACCTGCAACGATGAAGGTTAAAATTATTAATCTAGGTTTTGAAAAGATCGCTTTCAGCGCCCTCATTACGTCATCAATTGATTTTTGCTCGGCAGCTTTACCAACATTATTGTAGAAAAATATAGCGAACAAAAGGGCAACAAAAGCCATTGCGGCAGAGAAGAAATTTACATATTCAAGTCCCATCCCTTGTCTGATAAAAGGAACGAAAGTTTTACCACTAAAAGCTCCAATATTTACAACCCAGTAAAACAAAGAAAATCCTCTTGCGCGGTTTGCTTCAGTAGTTGTTTTAGCAACAGTTCCTGAAATAAGCGGTTTAATAAAAGCAGCACCTACCATCAAAATGATTAAGAAAATGATTACAGGAATTTTCGTGGTAAATACACCAAGAAGGAAATAGCCGATCGTCAATAAACTGAAAGCAAGTATCAGCCCCTTTTTGAATCCGATTTTATCAACATAAGCTCCGGCAAAAGGAGGAAGTAAATATAAAATTCCGTAAAATAATCCGGCAATAATTCCGGTTTCAACATCTGTAAATCCAACAACATCTGTAAGATATAAAGTTAAAACAACAAAAAATCCATAATATGCAGCCCGTTCACAGAGCTCCATGGCATTTGCCATCCAGAAGTCCTTTGGAAATTTCCAAGACTCTTTCTTTTCAACGGTTGAATCTGTGCTCATTATGCTTCCGTAATTTTGATTTTGTAGAAACATAAAGTTAAGAAATTATTAAATGGGATAGAAAGGGATTTTTATAAAAGTACCATATAATCTTTTTTGAACAATAAAAAAAGACCCAGCCTTTCCCCCGAAACAGCTAGGCCTTTTAACACACGATTAAAAGGGGGGCTTTTAACCATAGGAGTTGTGTAAGTTCTTAAGACTGAACATTTGCTCTCAGTTCGGCAAGCCTATCTTCAATTCCGGTTTTTAAGTTTTCTAAAAATTGCGGATTGGAGAGTGTATCACCCGGAATTTTTTCATAAGCCATTTCATAATATTTTATTGCGTTTTCGTTATCACCCATTGTCAAATAACATTCTGCTAAACTATCGTAGCAGTTTGCCACAATTGGGTATAGTTTAATATTGGTTCTGAATATTGCTAAAGCTTCATCATATTTTTCTTGATTCATAAAACTGTAGCCAAGTCCGTTTAATGTAAAGGCATTAGTAATTCCGTATTTTTCAACCAATTGATCAAAATTATTTTCCAATAATTCAATGCCTTCGTTATTAATATCCATAGCCAACTGTGTTTGTCTTAAGTTATTTTGGAATGCATTATTGTTCGGATATTTGGCAGCCAAGAATTTATAATAGCCGTAAGCTTTTTCCCAGTCTATTTCTTGTCCTCTATGAATTAAGCCAAGTGCGAACATCGCTTCATCTTTAAAGAGCGAACCGTTTTCAGCTGTAAGCGTCATTCTGCGAAGTCCTTCATCAGAGTCTCCGCCCATTCCGCCAATCCACGCAAGGAAGCCGTTAAATCCCGTAACAAACCTTGCCGGGAAATATTCCTGAACACCAATTGCAAAATGAGCATCATAATTGTTTGGATCATCATCCAATACTTCTTTGAGATAATCTTCTGCTTTACCGGCATTCCAATATGCTGTCCAGAAATCTTGGTTCATTACATTAATGCGTGCTAAATATGAATATGCAGCGCCAATGTAGAATTTTGATTCCACTGACTCTTCGTTTTCTTCACCAATTTTTATTGCTTTCCACGCATAATGTTCTGTCAACATCATTGAAGAATCACGGCTCATTACCTGTCCGGAAAGTAGACGTGCATAAAAAATATTATATGCTTTCATGAAATGATATTTCGGATTGCTAACATTGTTTTTTAATTGCACATCAATAATTGAATCAGCTTTTGTCCAATTACTGTTGAACATATTAAATACAATTTCTTTGTCGATTGATGTTACTTTTACCGACTGTGAATTAGTAACTGCAAAAAATGAAACGAAAATTATTAATAAGAATTTTTTCATTTCGTCCTCCGTAAAATTTTTCCCCGCTTAACTAACAGAGACTTTCTCTGTTTGCCCGCATGAAAAGACGAAAGTTCATTTTTGCGGTTCCGGATTTGGAACGAATAATACTTATCTTGGAATGAATAGTAAAAAGAATGGTGCGAATAAACTTAGTTTAATACTTTGTCAAGATTTTTTCTGTAGCTTCCGCCTGAAGTAAACTGTTCTGCATTTTTCAATTTGAACAAATATTCGTTTTTGTACCAGTGTTGAATTTCCTGAATTTGATCAATATTTATTATAGTTGATCTGTGAATGCGAAGAAATAATTCCGGATCCAATTTTGATTCGATGTCACTCATTGTCTGTCGAATAACATGCTCTTTTTCAGCGGTGAGAATTTCAAGATATTTGCCTGCTGCTTTAATTCTAATAATATCTTTAGTTTTCACGAAATAAATCCTGCCGGATGATTTAACAACAATTCTCTCAAGATATTTTTGCGGTTCTTTACTCGAATCGGAGACAAGATTTATCAGTTTCTGTGTGAATGAAGTTGATTCTGTGTTTTTCATTTGTTCTTTTGCGTGCTCAAGAGAAGAAAAAAATCTTTCATCTTCAAATGGTTTTAACAGGTAGTCAACAGCATGTACTTCAAAAGCTTTAAGAGCATATTGGTCGTAAGCTGTTACAAAAATTATTACCGGCAAGCATTCAGTTTCAAGTTGCTCAAGAACTTCAAATCCATTTAATTCCGGCATTTGAACATCTAAAAAAACAAGATCAGGTTTTAATTCTGTAATTAGTTCTAAAGCTTCCAATCCATTTGTCGCTTCACCAACAATATCAAAATCTTTTTCATTTTCGATAAGCCGCTTAAGGCGTGTACGGGCAAGAGATTCGTCATCCACAATTAAAGTACGAATTTTACTCATTGTTTTCTGTTGAAGATTTTTTTTCTGTAAAATCTATAAATGGAATAGTAAGAGTAACGGTAAATCCCTTTCCTTCATCCGTTTTTATTTCCATTGAGAAGTCATTTCCGTAATGCTGAGTTGATCTTTCCTTTGTGTTTTTTAATCCGACACCTTCTTTGAAATTTCCATTTCTACTGCCTTTGCCATCGTCAGAAACTTTCAGAACTAATCTGTCATTATTTTTTTCGGAAACAATCTCAACTTTTCCACCTTGAGCGTAAGGTGAAATTCCATGCTTAATAGCATTCTCAACAAGCGGTTGAAGAATTAAATTCGGTACACTTGCATTCAAAGTTTGGGGATCAATTTTATAGCTGATCTTTAATCTTTCCTGAAAACGGGTTTGTTCAATTTCGAGATAACTCTTTAAAAATTCTATTTCTTGATTTAACGGTACTTCCTCAACGCCAATATTATCAAGCGTTTGTCGCAATAGACTGCTTAGTTTTGCGATCATTCTCCTGGCAGTTTTAATGTCTTCTTCCATCAATGTAGAAATTGCATGCATTGTGTTAAATAAAAAATGGGGATGAAGCTGCATTTTAAGAGCACGTATTTGAGCATGTGCTAATTGTGTTTCCAATTCAATTGCTTTTAGTTTGTGTTCGCGGTACTGACTGTAATAATCAAGTCCGTAATAAGTACCGAGTATAAACCAGTAAGTTATAAAACTATCAAAAACACCATTCACCACTTTAGCAGAAAAAATTAAATTAAGTTTTTCAGGTACCATAATTAGAACATAGATGAACCATGATGTAATTCTATGAGTAAAGGCAAAAATTAAACCGAAAGCTAAATGAATTAAAATATTTTTTTTCCATTGGTCTCTTTCAAACCTATATTTATTTGCAACTGGTACAATTACAAAAAATATGCAAGCCCAAGCATAATAGTATGTTAATTGAAATGAAAGAGAATTAATGAAATCAAATTCTTTATCGAAGTTGGCTGACAAAAAATATTGTTGGCCTACAAAGAAAAAAGAAATTAAAGTACTTACTGCAAAAACGAGCAGTATTTTTGACTTAATATTTGTAAATGAAAAATTCATGTGATGAAAATGATTTTTCCGTTAGACGCATAAAATCTAAAAAAGCAATAATAGGAATTTATATTTAAAACAAAAAATCCCGGCATAAACCGGGATTTTGTTTGATCTGAAATTTTATATGATTAGTTAATCACTTTAACTTCTGATGCTTGCAAGCCTTTTGGACCTTGAGTAATAGTGAATTCAACTTTGTCATTTTCATCTAATGTTTTATATCCGTCACCAACTATTGATTGGAAATGAACAAATACATCTTCGCCATTTTCTTGTTGAATAAAACCAAAACCTTTAGTACTGTTGAACCATTTGACTGATCCTTCTTTGCGCTCTGCCATAACAGATGCTCCTCATTAATTTGTTTGTTGATTATTTACGACAGGGCTTTAAAGTTACAGGGAAGTTAGGAATTATTTCTGAATCTACTTCTACTACTGTTCCGCATTGCGGATTTTCTTCTAAAGTTACTGCCTTACAATAGCTAACATATAGTATTTATAATCAAAAACCTAATTATATTTTATGATAATTTCTTGATTTAAGAAAAACTTCATAAATAAATCTTGAGTCAAAAGACAAATGTCTCTATTTTTGTTTTTGAAATTGACCAATTCATAAAAGAAAAAAGATGAGGAATTAATGCCGACAACTAATGAAAATCTAAAAGAAGCATTTGCAGGAGAAAGCCAGGCTAATCAAAAGTATACTGCTTTTGCTAAAGTTGCTGAAAAGGAAGGATTTCCAAACATTGCAAAATTATTTAAAACTGCTGCAGAAGCAGAATTGATTCATGCTGAAGGACACTTAAAAGCATTAGACGGATTAGGTGGCACGGTTAAAAACTTGGAAGCTGCGATTGGTGGTGAAACATTTGAGTTTGA
>JANQIV010000031.1 GCA_028282005.1 Melioribacteraceae bacterium
TTTTTGCCCACTGCCCAACCGCTCGTATCAGTTAGCAATTGTACATCGTGCAAATCACCACTTATTATGCTGGTAGAATTTTCTTCATAAACCGGACTTTGCATTTGCTTCCAATTTGCACCATCATAAAAAATTATGTTTCCCCTTTGACCCACCAAACATGCTTTACCGCTTTTAGTAACTGAAAGCCCAAGCCACATCGAATAGTCCGTTGCATCCCACATTACTTTCGGTAACGGGATTTCTTTTTTAAGATTATTTGAAAAGGAATAAAGATGGGGTTTATAAAAACCTTTGTAAGTTTCGTGGGTTAAATACCAGGTTTCAGCATTGTCGTATTTTTTTATTATTGGGAAATCGGAATACTCGAATTCGTCAAATGGAATCCATCTTCCATTCTTGAAGAATAAAGCTTGTCCGTTTTCGCCGTCATCACCTATTCCACCTTTGCCTCTTGAAATAGCGTAGCCGGTTTCAGAATCAATCATCTCAATTCTGTATCCAAGTGATAGATTAGTTTGTTTAAACCAAACTTCACTTTGAGTACTGCTTGATTCAATCGCTTCTTCTTTTAGCCCACAACTTGAAACAAAAAGAATTAAAATTAAGGCACAAACTGAGGTATTTTTTTTTAGCATGTTTCCAATCAATACTTTATCAACAATACTTAATTTTATTGGCATAAAGATATTTAAAAAAATAAAATAATTAATGACTTACTTGTGCTTTATTAGAAATGAGTAATTAAAATCACAACATTAATTTAATTGAGAGATTATCTATTTTTTTTCATTTCCAGATAAAATCTTTTCAAGCAAGGTTTTAGGCTTTATCCATTGAGGGTCAAGCTCAATACTTTTTTTTAACAATCTTACTGCTTTCTCTTTTTTTGATTGGACTAAATAAGCAGTTGCCAAAGTATATAATGAATTAGTGTAATTTTTATCGTGCAACAAACTTAAGGTCAAAAAAAATTTTGCTAAAAAAATTTTATTCAATGCTAAGAAGCAACATGCTAGTTTATAATACTTCGTTTCAGGATATAAAAATAAACCACCGGGAATAAAATTGTTGGTATTTACAAACTTCATCGAAGTAGGAACTTTAGCGTAATATTTTGCTGCTTTTTTGTAATCTCCACTTTCGTAAAAAATGTCTCCCAATAAAAACAAAGCTTGCCCTTGCCCAGGGATTATTTTTAAACTTTCTTGCAAATAAGAAATAGCTTCATCAAACTTGCAGTCAGCAGCTAACAAAACCGACAAATTACAAAGTGAAGCAACTCTTAAGTCTGTGGGACATTTATCATCCACAGACAATTTTTTAAATATTTCTGCTGCATTAGATATTCCTTTCAAAAACCAAAGAGTTTTTGCTTTTTGAAATAGCATCCAATGGTCAAAAGGATTCTCCAATAGTTCTTTTTCAATTAAACTCAAATAATAGTTATGCTTTTTCTCTAACTCTTCTTTATAAGTATGATATATATGATGTATTATTTTTGAATCCTTTATTGCTTGTATTTTATAACGTTTATCTATGATTGACGGATGAATTCTCTCGTGAATGCTCCCTTCAAACTTTATATTTTTGTCATTCCTAAATAACCGGACAATTCCGATAGGCTGTTTTTCTAATCTCCCGCTGTCAAAATTTCTGAATATTTCTGTTCTCTCAATTATAAATCCTTTTATGGCACTATCGTTTTTAGTTCTACGAATAATTTTAAGAATGCTGTCAGCGTTGACTAATTCTTCATCTGCATCCAAAAACAAAATCCATTCTGATTTAGCAAAGCTAATACATTTGTTTCTAGCTAATGAATAATCATTCGGCCATTCATGTTGATAAATTTTGCAATTAAATTGACCCGCTATTTCAATTGTATCATCGGTGGAAAATGAATCAAGTAATATGATTTCATCAGCAATATTTTGGATTGAATTTAGGCATCTGCTCAGATGTTTTTCCTCATTTTTGGAAATAATGCAAACACTGAGCAGAAATTTTTTGTTGACCATAAATTAAAAAACTACGAGTGATAAAAGGCAGTGTAACTTTCTTGCTCAACTACGATAGGAGCATCTTCTGAAGAGCTGCCTTCGCCAAAAGTAAACAATGAAATTAAGAAAGAAATAAGGGAACTCATCTACTTTTCCTTTTTGGTTAATGGTGAGTGTATTAAATATATCAAATCCTATTTAAAGTAACAATATTTCCATTTAATTAAAAAAGGTAATTTTTAATTTCTCTATACCTACCAGTTTCTAAAACATAAAAATAATTACAACTCAATAATCCAGAAGCATTGAAGTTATAAGAATAACCACCTGCTGCTTGTTTTTCATTAACAATAGTTGTTACTAATCTTCCAATTGAATCGAAATCTACTAATTTATGTCAAATTCTATTTTGGGATATCGCAAATAATAATACTCCAGCGGCAACAGAAACATTTAGAGATTGGATTTTTCCCTTCATGGGGATGTGAACTAAAAAGTCACAATTGTCGGCAGTAAGTTTGCGGATGCCTTTTTCTTCATTACCGACTATTAATGCAACCGGCAATTTGAAATCTACTTCAGAATAATCTTTCGAGTTTTTATCGGGGTGGGAACCAAATATCCAGAAGTTTTCTTCTTTCAAAATTTTTATAGTGTTAGCAAGATTATTCACTTTCGAAATCTTTAAATGATTAACCGCTCCGGCAGAAACTTTTTCAACTGTTTCATTCATAGGTGCACTATTGTGTGTCGTAATAAATACTCCATCAACTCCTGCACATTCGGCAGTTCTTAAGATGGCACCAACATTGTGCGGATCTTGAATTGTGTCTAAAATAACAATTAGCGGGTAAGTTGATTTTTTTGAGTGGTGAATAATTTGATCAATTGAAGAATATTTTATACCACTTGTTATCGCAACAACTCCTTGCGAGTTTTTTCCTTCAGCAATTGAATCAATTTTTTGGAACGGCACTTCGGAAATCTTTATTCTTTCTTTTTTTGCTAGTGAAAATATTTTGCGAATTACATCTCCCCTTGCATCTTTAGCTATATAGATTTGCTCAATTTGTACTTCGGATTGGAGAGCTTCGAGGACAGGTTTTCTGCCGATTATTTTTGGCATTTAGTTATCTTCAAAAGTGTATTCATCTTTTGCAATTTCAAAATTACAGAAATGACGGTTATTTTCTTTTTCAGGAATAAATTCATCCAATATTTTTATGTCTTTATTGTAAATGTTGAATTTGAAAATTCCGGAATTCATCGCCCCGTCTTGCTTTACAATATTAACTGTGTACTCACCCATTAAATCTTCAAAAATGATATCTGTACGAGCCGGCATTACACGGGGAGCTAAATTAGGTAAGGCTTTTAATCCTTTTATTACAATATAGATTTGATCTTTTTCTTTGAAGGAATCAACGCTTACTTCATAAGCAAAACTTGTAAAAACAGCAGAAGTTTCAATTGCGAAAATATATTGCTGCTTCTTTGTTAATTCATCAAAATTGAAAAGTGCTTTACAAGTGTATTCAATTTTATCAGGTTTTGGTGCCGGAATTGCGTTGATTGCATTTTCCGCACTTTTCTTTCTTGCCTTCGGAATCTTGGGTACTTTTTTTGGTTGCTTTAATGGCATGATAGTATATTTATTTTATAAGTATTTTTTTTCTTCACTGCAGATAATCTCGTGCAATTTTTCAATAGTTTCAGCATCTTGAATTTTTTCTCTAAAGCCTTCTTCGTTAATCATTCTAGAAATTCTGCTTAACAATTTTATATGCTGACTAACCTGCGTATCTTTAGCTATCAACAAAAATAATATATCAACCGGTTCCCCGTCAAGTGAATCGAAATCAATTGGTTTATTTAATTTTGCAAAAGCAAGTAAAATATCTTTCGTATTTTTTGTTTTTGCATGTGGAATTGCAAAACCTTTTCCCACACCGGTGGACATGATTTTTTCACGTTCGTGAACAGATTCTCTGAGTTTTTCAATATCAGTTACTCTATTGTCATCTTTAAAAAGGTTTACCAGGTTATCAATTATCTCATTTTTACTATCTGCGGATATTCCGTTCAGTATTTTTTCGGGACTAATTAAATCACAAATCTTCATTACACCATTATATTTATATTAACACAAAATGTAAATTTAGCTAAGCCAAACTCGATAAGCAATTATTAATAATCACGATGTTAAAAATACGCCTTCATCATCTTTTTTTCTTGTTTAGAAATCTTTTAACCATTAATTTTCTTGCCTGACTCTTTGTTAATTTAATTAGAGGAACATATGGATATAGCCAATAAAACTGTATTAGTACTGGGCGCGTGGGGACTAGTAGGAAACGCTGTAACAAGAAAATTAGTTAGTGAAAGACCAAAACAAATCATTGTTACATCTTTAAAAGAATCCGAAACTGAAGATCATATAAATTCCTTAAAGCAGGAATTTCCTAATTTGCCCGAAGATTACTTCATCCCTTGGTGGGGTAATATTTTTGTGAGAAATGACTTTAAAGATTCAAACAGATATGATTTATTAAATAATCCTGAGACAAGAAAAACTCTTTTGAAAGATGTAATGGAAGAGATGACTGAAGATGTCTTGAAAGCTTCGGCAATCTATCAATTACTTAATCAGTACAGGCCTGATATTATTGTTGACTGTATTAACTCTGCTACAGGCATTGCTTATCAAGACGTTTATTCAACATACCACACAATTAAAAAAGTAATAGAAAGAAACGCACCTGTTGAAGAACTAGCTGCAGAAACTGAAAAGCTATTATGCACGCAGTACATTCCTCAATTGATCAGACATATTCAAATTTTGTATGCTTCAATGAATTTTGCAAAAACAGAATGTTATGTTAAAATTGGTACTAGTGGAACTGGCGGTATGGGATTAAACATTCCCTATACACATAGTGAGGAAAAACCATCCAGAGTATTGTTAAGTAAATCTTCTGTTGCCGGTGCGCACACATTGTTACTATTTTTAATGGGAAGAACGCCTGAAGGGCCAATTACAAAAGAGATTAAGCCAACTGCAGCTATTGCGTGGAAAAAGATAGACTTTGGAGAAATTAAAAAACGCGGCAAAGCAATTGAACTGTTCGATGTAAATATTGAAGATGCCGTACCTCTTGCAGGCAAGTTAACTCTTCAAGTAAAAGATCAATTCAATAAAACCGGTGAAACATTAAAATCAGTTTTTATTGATACTGGTGAAAATGGTACTTTTTCCCGCGGTGAATTTGAAGCTATTACTGCACAAGGCCAAATGGAATATGTTACCCCGGAAGAAATTGCCGATGATGCTATTTTTGAAATTAAAGGTGGAAACACTGGTCACGATATTATTAATGCTTTGGACAATGCAACATTAGAGCCAACATACAGAGCAGGATTTATGCAGCACACTGCTGTAGAAAAATTAGAAGACCTAGAAAATGATTATAACCAAAACTCTGTTGCGTTTGAGTTATTAGGCCCGCCAAGACTTTCAAAACTTCTTCATGAAATAAACTTACTGAAAATTATTTGTGGCAATTTTAGAGGTATTGTTGAAAGCACTGCTGAAGAACTTTCTGATAAGTTATTCAGTCTTATAAAAGAGAATTCAAAATTACGTTCTGAAATTATTTCGATTGGAATTCCAATTTTATTGCCTGACGGAAAAAATCTTTTACGTGGCGAAGAAATAAAAATTCCACCGTTCAGAGGTGATAACGAATTGGAAATAAATGATGAAAGCATAAAATTATGGTCACACGACGGCTGGGTTGATTTAAGAGTAGAAAATATGAAAGCATGGCAAAATAGAATAAACAAACTTATTTCAGATGTTAATTCAATTCCATCAAATGATACAAGCTCAATGCACGTTCGAAATAGAAAATATTGGAACAACTTTGAAACAATAGACATAGGTAAAGTTGTTGGCTGGTTGTTTATTGACGAAGAACGCGGCGAAAGAATGAAAGCATAATTTTTTGCGTTTCCAAAAGGAAAACTGATGTACAATATTATTTTTTATGGGGAATCAATTTTTACAATGCTAATATTTGATTCCCTTTATTTTTTTGTTTTACTGATTATTCTATCGATAATTATAATTTTTTTGATAATTAAAAAATCTTTTACTGATGATTATGAAGATAGAGTTGTTCAAGACTTTTATAATGATGAAGAAACTGATGCTGATAAAGTTGAAAAACTAATTGGCTCAAGTTATGCAAAACAGTTTAGAAATAATTATAAAGGAGCTATTAACGACCTATCCAACGCATTAAAGTTAAGCCCCAATTCCATTAAAGCTTATATTCTGCGCGGAAAACTCTTTATAGAATTGGGTGATACTACTAAAGCCATTTCAGATTTTGATACAGTGTTGAAACTCGATCCTCAAAACGAGACCGCATACTTTTTTAGAGGTAAAGCAAAATATGCTGAGGGCAAAGTATATGAAGCCTCAAAAGATTTCGAAAAAGCTGAATCTCTTGGTTTTATTTACAGCCAAAAATGATTAAAAATTTGTTGTGAATTTTTTCCCCGAATGAAACTTACAAATTATGTCAGCAGCTTCCAGAGGATCATCAGTAATTTGATACAAGTCGAGATCTTTTTCGCTAATAAAATTACCGGCCAATAATGTATTCTCAATCCACTCTAATAATCCTTTCCAGTGCTCCTTCCCCATAAAAACAACCGGAAATCTATCAGTTTTATGCGTTTGAATTAGTGTAAGAATTTCAAAACATTCATCTATTGTTCCGAATCCTCCAGGCAATAAAACATAACCTTGTGCATATTTTGCCATCATAACTTTTCTAATAAAGAAATATTTGAAATTGAGAATCTTATCTTTGTCAATAAACTCATTTGCTCCCTGTTCAAACGGAAGCACAATATTTAATCCCGTTGAACTTCCGCCAGCTTGGTGAGCACCTTTATTACCGGCTTCCATAATTCCGGGACCACCGCCAGTTGTAATTCCAAATCCTTTTTCAACAAGTTTAGCGGCTATGTCAACAGCAAGCTTATAATATTTATCGTCAGGTTTAGTTCTTGCCGAGCCAAAAATCAATATGCTCGGTTTAATTTTTGACATTGTTTCAAAGCCTTCAACGAATTCAGACATTACTCTGAAAATTCGCCACAGATCTTCTTGCGATTTAAAATCTTTATCGTTTGGATTAATTTCTAATTGGTTGGAGTCCATATTTAATACCTACAATTTGTATTCAAAACCAATTATAGAAATTAAATATGATATAATCTAATCAGTTTTTTAATTAAGTGTAGTAGGCATGTCAAAATTAGAAAAATGCTTACTATCAGTATTTGCAGCTGTCAGCATAGAACCGAAAATAAAATTCTTTGCACTTTGTTGATCTAAGTTTTCAGATGATTGTAAATTAGTTGTCAAGCTTGAAATTTTCTTCCAACTAATCTTGAGATCGAGATTTGTAAATACTTCATTAATTATCATACGCAATTTTTTTTCATCGAAAATTTCAAAACTGTTAAAATCAATCAGTGCCAAATATTCACCTAGCAATAAACTGATGTAATTAATATCAAAATAATTGCATTTAACAAAATCCACAATTGATAATAAATCTGCCTTACTCAACGAATAGCTGCTCTCGTTAAAAAAGTCATAGAAAAGTTGATCGTTTTTATTATAAATCATTCTGTAAAAATCATCTTTGAAAAAATTTAGATACCCAATAATGTGTTTAACATTTATATCCTGATTACTAATCGAATGAAGTTCATTTTGCTCACAATTTGATAACGTGTTGAAATATCCTAAGAAAAATGATGCAGTTATGTATCTTTTAGTATTTGTTTTCATAACGAGGGTATAAATTAATTTGAAAATGGTGAAAGCAAATTAGAATTTATTTCTAAAAATAAAATCAGTAGAGTTACTAAAAATTTCAATAATATTAGCTATGTAAAAGCTGTTAGATAGGTATGATTACTTACATTTTTGCGCGAAATTTGAATTATTCAATATATTGTTGAATAAAATTGAAAAGTATTATGCTGAAGCAGAATAATTATCCATGTAGATTTTTTTGAAATTTTTTGAGTTTTCTTTCATTATTTCATTAACAATGGTGTACCTTGGAGCATTATTTCGTGACTGCACATAAGCTAATTCATTACTTTGAGAGGAGTTTCTAAAATAGTTCTGATTTGTTTGATTTGATTGATGTAATGTTTTTTGGGCATCTGAAAATTTCATAGAATAATTATAAGACCCCATAAAATATTGTTGTTGATTTGGATTATTGCTCAAATTACTAATAATTCTGGCTTTTTGAATTAAATCGGATTTTGGCTTTGGTTTCTCCATTTTTATTCTTTTTTGTCTAATTCTCTCAATAATAAAAGAAACCAGTAAGACTATTCCGAATAGTAAAAAACCATACAATAATAAATTTTTTATGATAGTAACTAAATTCATTTTATATACATTTATAATTAAATGATTTTATTGCAAATAAGATGCCAATTCAAATACTTTCAATTCTTAACAAATTGCAATAAATACTGTGTACTATTTTGTCCCGTAATAGGACTGCCAATCAATTTGAAACATTGACTAAAAATTTTTCCGATTTTGTTAAATAAAAAATTCATAGAACTTTTTTCTTGATTGAATGTCTAAAAAATCTCAAATTAATCTCGATTGTACTAGTGGATTAAAATCTTCTTTGAATATACTGAGGGATGCCAGCCAAATGAAACTGAATGTTATCGACCGAAGCAATTATTTTAAAGGTTTATTACTGCTTGTAGGAAAAGATAAAAAAATTTCTTTAGAAGAAAAAAAGTGGATGAAAAAAGTTGGGGAAATTCTAGGGTTTGAAAAAACATTTTGTGAAGAAGCAATTAACAATGTTTTGTTCAATAAAAACATAGTAGATGAACCACCGGCTTTCTCTGAAAAAACTTTTGCTCAAAGCTTTCTAAAAGATGGTATCAAACTAGCATTTGCAGATCATGATATTAATAATAAAGAACATGTATTTCTTGAGCAAATTGCCGTTAAAAATAATATAAGTCCTTTGTGGTTCAGAAACGAACTGGAAAGTTTTTCTAACGGGAATGATATTTTTCATAAAGAAGTGAATCTCGAAGTTCAAAATCATATTTAAGTTTCATGATTGAATCAAAAATTTGGATTAAAAAGCTGGGGCTTGAACCTCACCCCGAAGGTGGATACTTTAAGGAGGTTTACAGATCAGATGATTCTTTTGATTTAACAAATAATCCTAATTACAATTCACAAAGAAATTTCTCTACATCAATCTATTATCTGCTGGAAGGTGACCAATTCTCGACATTTCATAAATTAGCATCTGACGAAATCTGGCATTTTTATGACGGTTGCCCGGTTGAATTGCATATGATTGACAAATCTGGAGAATATAAAAAAGCTTTAATTGGTAGTAATATCGCAGATAATAATTATTTGCAATTTGCAATAAAAAGTGGGATTTGGTTTGCTGCTAAACCTACAGATCCCAATTCTTATTCTTTAGTCGGCTGCACTGTTTCTCCAGGTTTTGATTTTCACGATTTTCAAATGGGCAAAAAAGATGAACTTGTTTCCCAATTTCCAAAGCATAAAAAAATCATAGAAAAATTCACAAAGGATAGTTTTTAGTATTTTGACACACAAGATTGAAATAGCAAAGGGTGATATAACTAAGTTTGCGGTTAATGCAATTGTTAATGCTGCTAATAATTCATTGCTTGGCGGGGGTGGAGTTGATGGAGCAATTCATCGAGCAGCCGGAGCTCAACTTTTAGAAGAATGTAAAACTTTAAATGGCTGTGAAACTGGCGAAGCAAAAATCACAAACGGATATCATCTACCGGCAAAATATGTGATTCACACTGTAGGTCCAATTTGGGAAGGTGGTAAATCTAATGAAGATAAACTACTATCAAACTGTTATAAAAACTCACTAAAACTTGCAGTTGAAAAGAATATTAAAACTATTGCCTTTCCTTCTATCAGCACTGGCGTTTTCGGGTACCCCTTTATTGATGCTAGTAAAGTTGCATTAAGGACTGTTTCACATTTTTTGGATAACAACAATTTAATTGAAAAAGTAATTTTTGTATGCTTCAGTGATTCCGACCTTAATAACTTTAAAAAAATAATGGACAATTGAAATAAATCCATTGTCCATTTATTTAGAAAAGAATCTTTAAAGAATATTGCTAATTTAACATCATTCTATCAGAAGCCTCTAATTGCCCTCTGTTTAATTCCTCTAATTTGAATTGGGCAATTAAGTTACTTAAGTTTTCCGTAAGTCTATTTAAGTCTTCAGCAGCAGTTGAAATCTGCATTGTACTCTGCGCAGTTTCATTAGATACAGTATTTATTCCTTCAATATTTTTACTTATTTGTTCTGCTGTTGTTGACTGTTCTTCACTTGCTGTTGCAACTTGTTCAATCTGAGCAGAAACGTTATTGGCACTTTCAAAAATTTGGTTTAAAACTTCTTCCACTTCTTCAGTAATTCTCTTTCCATTTATTACCGAAGATCTTGCTTCACCCATTGAGTTATCAGCTTCTTTAGCCTCTAGTTGAATGGCTTTAATTGTTTCACCAATTTCTTTTGTAGCTTTTGTTGTTCTTTCAGCAAGTTTTCTTACTTCGTCGGCAACAACCGCAAAGCCTCTTCCCTGCTCGCCTGCTCTTGCAGCTTCAATTGCAGCATTAAGGGCTAGCAAGTTAGTTTGATCAGCAATATCTTCAATTACTTTTGTTATTTCACCAATCTGATCTGTCTTGCCGGCAAGTGAAGTAATAATCTCACCGGTTTTTTCAGCTGAATGTTCAATGCTTTTTATACCTTCTCTGTTTTCCCCAACTTTGCCTTTACCTATATTTGCTTGTTTCTGAGCGTCCTTTGAGGCTTCAGCTGCAATATTAGAATTGCTAGCTGTTTGCAAAATTGTTTTAGACATTTGCTCGACAGCAGTTGCTACTTCAGCTGATTGTGCACTTTGTTCCTGCGCACCAGCAGCCATTTGCTCTGCGCTTGAAGATATTTCCGCACTTGCACTTGCTGTTGCTTGTACGGATTCAGTCACATTTAGGATCATATGCTTGATGTTGTTAACAGCATTATTGAATCCGTTGAATAATTTTGAAATCTCGTCACCATTTTTTTCCGGTACTAATTTTATGGTCAAGTCCCCTTTTTCAAATTTATTCATCTCAAATAAAAACTTATCAACATTCCTAGTAAGATATTCTTTCTGTTCTTCTGAAGCTTTTACAGCTTCTTCAACTTTCCTTTCAACACTTGCTTTTTCTTCTTCAAGTTTATGTCTCGACTCTCTAATTCTATCAACCATTGTATTGAAATTATTTGCAAGTAAGCCTAACTCATCATTGCTTTCGGATTCAATACTAACATCAATATTTCCATCAGCAACTTTTTTTGCTGCATCTTCAAGATTCTGAACTGGACGATTAATTCCGTTAGCAACAAATACTATTGCACCCACTAAAACAATAATGCTTAAAGCAGAAATAATCGCTATGATAAACGATTTAGAAGCAACCTCAGAATAAACCGGTTCCATATCCATCATTATCTCGAAAGCACCATGTATTTCACCTTCTTTCCAACCTTCCATTCTTGCACCGGTTAAATCTTTTCCGTCACTTCTTCCCCAATATTCGTAAGAGTCTCTCGGATCACCATGACAAGTTAAACACTCTTTGGTAAGCACAACCGGCCTGAAAAACCTTAGTTTACCGGTTTCATCATCAATTGCCCATGTTTCTTCTATATCTCCTTTTTGCAGTTCTTTCAAAATTCTAGATTCGTAGAGATCAGGTTCGTTATCCGGATTACGTGGACTAAATTTTGGAACTTTGAATTCCATTCCTAATTCACCGGCTTTTTTCCTGGCTACTTCCATGGCAGAGAATATTGGTACTGTGTGTAGAAAAGCATCTATATCAACAATATCATCTCTAAAAACTCCTACTTTTTGTTGATCTGCAGTAAATTCCCTAACAGCTTCTGCTTCTAAGATTAATGTTTTAGCTTTAGTAACTAATCCCTTTATTTCATTTTCTTTGTACATTTGACGAAAATAAAAAAAACTGAAAATACCACTCAATACTGAGATGAGTAAAATCGGATAAATAATCTTAGATTTAATATTTAAATCTTTCCATTTATTAAGCATGTGGACCCTCGATATATTGAAATACAAGATATTATCGGTAAGCGTGTTAAAAATTTTAGCAGTTTGAGACGAAAAAAAAGCCGCAATAAATGCGGCTTAAAATAAACTATAGAGTGAAATACATTTTGTATTCAAATGGGTGCGGCATTGTAACGATAGATTTGATTTCTTCCCTTTTAACTTTTACCCATTGATCAAGTAATTCTTCAGAGAAAATACCACCCCTAAATAAAAAGTCATTGTCTTTTTCAACTGCATCAAGAGCTTCGGTTAAATTTCTTGGTAAGAATTGAATATTCATATCTTTTACAACATTTTCATCTTTAATGTTTTTATCAAAAGGCCCAAATCCTTCTTTAACCGGATCAATTTTATTAACAACACCATCTATTCCTGCTAACAATAGTGCTGTTGTACATAAGTAAGGATTAGCAGTAGCATCACTTGGTCTATATTCAAATCTAGTTGTATCAGGATCAGAAACATATTTTGGAATTCTGATTGCAGAAGCTCTATTGCCTTGTCCATAAACCAATGCAACAGGTGCTTCGAAGCCAGGGACTAATCTTTTATAAGAATTAGTACTTGGGTTTGTAAATGCTGCAAGTGCTGGCCCATGTTTAAGCATACCGCCAATAAAATATCTACCGAGTTCATTAATATTTCCGTATTCACCTTTTTCATAAAATGCGTTTTTGCCATTTTTAGTTAAATACATGTGTAAATGCATTCCGTTACCGGCTTGCTGGAACATAGGTTTTGGCATAAACGTAATGAATAAATCTTTTTGACGAGCAAGATTAAAAAGAATGTATTTGGCAGTAACAATATTATCGCCGGTTGAGATCAAATCAGAAAAATAAGTTTCAATTTCTTGCTGTCCTCTTTGTCCAACTTCGTGATGATGGTACTTTACATCAATCCCCTGTTGTTTAAACAAAGTTGAAGCTTCATCTCTAAAATCATCATAAATATCAAACGGGTTACATGCATGATAAGCTTTTTCAAAAAATTCTTCCCCATGTTCAACTTTGTAGTATGAAGTAGCTGTACGAGTATCATAATCAACATTTGAGAAAATATAAAATTCAAATTCAGGTCCCCACCAAGATTTATCGGCACCGGTAATTTCCTGTAGTAGTTTTTCCGCTTTCTTTGCGATCATTCTACCGTCTTGATTAAACGCAGATCTTTTTTCATCTGTTAATACAATATGTGTATAAAAACTAAGCGTGGGTGCTTCTCTAAAAGGATCTACTTGAACAGAATCTAAGTCCGGCAGCAAAATCATATCACTATTTTCAACTTTTCTAAAACCGTAGCTTGACCCGTCGAATCCAACGCCTTCACTAATAAGTTTTTCCATAATTTTATCATGAACCGGTAAAGTTATATGATGCAACCTACCGACAAGGTCAATTGCTTTCAAATCAACGAATTCAATGTTTTTCTGTTTAATAAGATCATTTACCTGATTTAAGGACATCTGAGTCATAACGTACCTCATCATCTTTTTTTATTTTATAGGAAAAAAAAGCGCCTATGAAAAATAGACGCTTTTGTTAATTTATTTAATTGTAATTATCCGCAATTTATTGCTGAGAGTCCAGGAAAAACAGCTGTAGTATCTAATTCTTCTTCAATTCTAATTAACTGATTATATTTTGCGATTCTATCTGTTCTGCTTGCTGATCCAGTTTTAATTTGTCCAGCGTTAGTTGCAACAGCAATGTCTGCAATTGTAGTATCTTCAGTTTCACCAGACCTGTGGCTTATAACACTTGTATAACCAGCTTTTTTAGCCATTTCAATTGCTTCTAAAGTTTCCGTTAATGTACCGATTTGGTTAACTTTAATAAGAATTGAATTAGCAATACCATCACCAATTCCTCTAGCCAATCTTTCAGTGTTTGTTACAAAAAGGTCATCACCAACTAACTGAACTTTGTTTCCGATTTCGTCTGTAAGTAATTTCCACCCCTCCCAATCATTTTCATCAAGACCATCTTCAATTGAAATAATAGGATATTGATTAACTAAGGTTTTGTAAATTTCTACCATTTCGCCGGAAGTTTTTTCTGATTTGTCAGATTTGAAAAACTGGTAAACGCCTTTATCTTTAAGATACATTTCACTTGAAGCAACATCCAATGCCAAGCTGATGTCATCACCAGGTTTGTAACCAGCTTTAGTAATCGCTTCTAAAATAAGTTCTAATGTCTCTTCATTTGATTTAATATTTGGAGCAAAACCACCTTCATCACCAACTGCAGTGTTATAACCTTTTCCTTTTAATACAGATTTTAATGAATGAAATGTTTCTGTACCCATTCTTAGAGCTTCAGCAAAACTTTCAGCACCATGAGGCATTACCATAAATTCTTGAAAATCTACAGTGTTATCAGCATGGCTTCCACCGTTAAGAATGTTCATCATCGGAACAGGTAATACTTTTGCGTTTGTTCCACCAATATATCTATATAGAGGTAAACCTAAAGCTTGGGCGGCAGCTTTAGCACAAGCCATAGAAACACCTAAAATCGCATTTGCACCTAATTCTGATTTATTTGCAGTGCCATCCAATTCTCTCAAAAAATTATCAATTGCAACTTGATCAGCAGCATCAAAGTCTATTAACTCATCAGCTATTTTTTCATTTATATTATCAACAGCTTTTAAAACGCCTTTACCTAAATATCTTCCTTTATCACCATCTCTTAATTCAACAGCTTCATGCTCACCAGTAGAAGCACCACTTGGTACTGCAGCTCTACCGATAATGCCGGATTCTAAAAGTACTTCAACTTCAACTGTTGGATTTCCTCTTGAATCTAAAATTTCTCTTCCTAAAACATCAATAATAGTCGTCATTTTTACTCCTTTTCTCAATTAAAGAATCTTAAAATTATAAAAAAAGATATGGAAATTCAATTTATGATCGTTAAATAATTATGAATTCGTTTTAGGAAAAGATATCTTAGCAGTTTATATAAGTAAATATAATTGAATTTTCTCGTACTTTTTTCTTAATTTGAATTTTATCTTGGTGCTAATTTAAAATTAATCAATTTTGTGTATCAACTAATATCATTTTTTTACGAAAATAGGACACCCGTATTATTTGTTCTTTTGAGAATATAGATTATGTCCAAAGAAAAAGTAACTGTCAAAATAACTGAGAAGAATCTTCAAAAATTCAATGAATTTATTGAAAAACTCACCTCGAAATTAAAAGACTTAGAAATAGGTTTATTCAGATTCGGAAGAATTGGTGAGGAAGTTCTTGTTAGTTTTAGTGTAAATTCAAAATTCTATACTCTTGTTATAGAAAATCTTAGAAGAAACGATTTTAACGTTTTATTTATTGATGAGAAAGCTACAAGGGCACAGAAAACTATTGGGTTAAAACGAGTAATGGAAAACACAAAACCCACAACCTGGTCTGACCTTAAAAACAAAACCGAACCCCAACAAGAAGATATTCCGATTGAAGATTTGGCTAAGAACGGAGATTATGAGGGGTTAATTAAAATTGCCCTTGATAGCAGGCAAGGTTTGAAAAAAACAGAAGATGCAAAAAATCTTTTGAATTCCGCAGTAACCGTTGCTATTGATAGCGCATACAATAATGCTATTAAAAACAAACGTGAAGCTGACAACTCATTAAAATCATTGCTTAAAATAGCTACTAACTCAAATCTTAAGAATTTACATAAAATAGATCTTGTGAAAAAAGCAGGGTTACTTGCGATTGATCTTTGCCAACTTTATGATACTTTAGTTGGAGATTTGATTTCAATCTGTACTAACAACAAAGTGCATAACCTTGTTACAATAAAGGCTGCAATAGCATTGTCTGATAGAATCTTAATTCACCAAGATTCATACGTTGAAGAAAAAGAACTTGCGATTAGGAATATTAATATTAGATGGCTATATATGGCTTATGATGTTGTTATGAAAGATATAACAAAAGACGAAATGAATTCATTAAACACTTTGATACAATTTGTTGAGACTGCCAGAGCAAAGAATTGACCATGCCCCCGTAGCTCAGCAGGATAGAGCAACGGTTTCCTAAACCGCAGGTCGGAGGTTCGAATCCTCTCGGGGGTACAGCCCATCGTATTAATAATTTACTACTTCCATTAAGTTGCCCGTTTAACTTATTTTTGTTTACTTTGCTTGACATCATTGTTTAAGTTATTGAAACAAATTATTATATTTGTTAGTTAGGCAGAAAATAATAACATTTTACTAATTTATCGAAATGACGTATGTATAGAAAATTTGAAGATTCTTTTGAAGGTGATGTTGCAGTATTAAGAGTAAACCTTAAGCATGCTACTATGTCTGAAGCAGGCAGGTTTAGGGAATTTGCCAATAAAGTAATTGATGAAGGTGCAAATAAAATTGTAGTCGACTTAAAAACATGTTTAATAATTGACTCTACTTTTATTGGTGCATTGGTTTCCTCTCTAAAGAAGGTAACTTCTAAAGGGGGAAATTTGAGACTGGTTATAGACAACACGCCGCAATCAAATATTTTTATGTTAACTGGAATAAGCAAAGTATTTAAAATTTACCCTAATTTATATGAAGCAGTAAATAGTTTTGAGTAAAAAATCATAATTCACTAACTATAGTTGTTAAATGGGCGGACAGCAATTACTTTTAATCGTAGCGGGAATAATTATAGTAGGTATATCTATTTTTACCTCTATTAATATTTACGATTATTATGTAAAAGAAAAAAATAGAGATCAAGTAATTGCAATGCTTTATGATATTAGTCAGTTTGCAGTTGAATACCATAAAAAGCCCAAAGAATTAGGCGGTGGCGGAGGTGAATACAAAGGTTTTGAAATGCCGCCGGTATTGGCTAATTCAACTGTTGGGTCGTTTAAGGCAAACTCCAATGCAAAAAGAGTAAATATTATTGGAGTTGGTACTGAAACCGGCAAAGATGGTGAAAATGATATCAGGATAATTTTAAGAGTTAAGCCTGATGAAATAATTTTAATAGAAAGAAATTAATACTAATTCAGATAACTTCATTTTGGTGAGGCTTTGAAAGCTCTCAATAGCGATTACATAGAATTCCTTATTAGATCTGCCCAATCAGGCCGTAAAAATTCTTTCTTAGAATTGTGTGAATTTTATCTTGAAGATATTTACACAGCTTCACTTAGAATACTTGTTAATGAAAAAATTGCTAGATCAATAACCCAGGAAATTTTCCTTTCTGCATGGGATAATCTTCGATACGTTAATGAAGAAACCAATTATTCCCAATGGATGACAGGCATTGCAGCTTTCGCAATAATTGAAGAAATTAAAACCCAGGGCGCTCGCAAAAACCTTTCAGAAGAAGACAATAAAATTCCAATAAGCAGTGACGCTCTTGAAAATCTTGTTTTTGCAATGCAGGATTTGGAAAGACTCTCCATTGTTTTGCATGACTTTCAAAAAATTGATCTTGAAGAAATTTTGGAATTACTTGAAAACACAAGTATTGAAGAAATAAACTCTTACTTAAAAGATTCACGAAGAAAAATCCTAATTGAAGCCAGACTAATTAGTCATGATAGACTAGAATCAGTTTTAGATAATTATAATGAACTTCTTAATAGTAAAGATTCAAATGAGCT
>JANQIV010000044.1 GCA_028282005.1 Melioribacteraceae bacterium
AAATAAATATTTTTGTCTAATTTGAATTAGTTTACTAATAACATTTTTTCGGACAATTCTTGACTTGAGATGTGATTGGTTTATAAAAATTCCCTTGAAGAAAGATTTATTATAGTGAAGGTTCTTTAAACTGTACTATCCTGAGGTAACAAATTTAGTCTCTAAAAGAATAACTAAATTAGCATTATTCCGGTTAAATTTTCGGAACTATGTTTTTGGAAACTAGGTAATCATAAATTTTTCTGGCACAGACTTCAGCAGAATCTTTTTCAGAATCTATTTCAACTTCCGGATTTTGCGGGATTTCATATGGGGCAGAGATTCCGGTAAAATCTTTTATTTCCCCTTGGCGTGCTTTTTTATACAATCCTTTTGGATCACGTTTTTCGCAAGCTTCAAGCGAAGTACTGAGATAGACTTCTATAAAATCGTCTGGGGACATTATTTCTCTGATTTTATCTCTGTCTTTTTTATATGGAGAAATAAAGGCTGAAATCACCAGTACGCCTGCATCAACAAAAAGTTTTGAAATCTCTCCAATCCTTCTGATATTTTCTGTTCTGTCTTCAGGGGAAAAACCTAAATTGGCATTTAAACCATACCTAATATTATCGCCATCTAAAACATAGCATTTAACGTTATGATCAAACAATAGTTTCTCCAGTTCTCTTGCAATTGTGGATTTACCACTGCCGGATAAACCGGTTATCCAAACACAACAACTTTTATGGTGATAAGAAATTTCGCGGTCTTCCCTTTTAATTATCCCGCGATGCCATTTAATGTTAGTACTTTTAATCTCAGTCATTACCGAAAAACTCATAATCTGATTTAAAATTATAATATTATTATCTATTTAAAACAAAAAAGGGACGGCTGAACGTCCCCTTAAAATAAATATTCAAATGAAACTATATAATTTTCACTTCTTGTGCTTGCGGCCCTTTAGCTCCTTCACCAACAGTGAATTCTACTTTTTGACCTTCTTCCAAAGATTTGTAACCATCACCTACAATTGATTGATAGTGTACGAAAACATCTTCGGCACCTTCACGCTGAATAAACCCATAGCCTTTTGAGTTATTAAACCATTTAACGGTTCCTTCTACACGCTCTGACATATTACTACTCGCTTATTTTGTTGATATTTTTATTAAACCGAAACAGAGCGTAAACTAAAAAAAACCATTTTAATTCTACTGCTCAAGTTCCATAAAAAAGCCCGGCTTATTACCGGGCTTCGCTCCGCGTGTAAGATTCGAACTTACAACCCTTCGGTTAACAGCCGAATGCTCTACCGTTGAGCTAACGCGGAATAAATTCAAGACTTCAAATTTATACTTTATCACTGTTTTTGTCAAGAATTAATTTTTCGTTTATAATTTTCATATCCAAAAATACATTTTCTGAAAATTGAGAATATTTTTAAACTTATTATCTTATTTAATCGAAGATACATCATTAAATTAACTTAAACTTACTTTTAAACGAATTTTATTTATTTTCATTTGGGCACATATTTTGATTTAATACGTTTTTTTTACATTTAACACAGGTTAAAAAATGGAATTAACACACATTGAGCATATTGGGATAGCAGTTAAAAATCTTGACGAAGCTATAAAATATTATGAAAATGTACTTGGCTTAAAATGCTACGCAATTGAAGAAGTTGCAGATCAAAAAGTGAAAACAGCTTTTTTCAAAGTTGGCCAAACAAAAATAGAATTATTGGAATCAACTTCAGAAGATGGCCCAATCGGGAAATTCATCGAGAAAAAAGGTGAAGGTATTCACCACTTAGCTTTTCACGTAAAAGATCTGCCAAACGCATTAAAGGAAGCTGATGAAAAAGGTGTGAGACTAATTGACAGCCAGCCAAGAAAAGGCGCTGAAGGATTGAACATCGCTTTCTTGCATCCGAAATCAACTTATGGTGTGTTAACAGAATTTTGCGAAGAATAATTTATTACGGCAATTTTTATAAAAATAAAAATTAATTACAGAGGATGGCAATGCCAATAGAAGATAAAATTAAAGAATTGATGGACATGCGCGAGAAAGCGCGCTTAGGTGGTGGCGAGAAAAGAATTGAGTCTCAGCACAAGAAAGGAAAATACACTGCTCGCGAAAGAATAGACATGCTTTTGGACGAAGGCAGCTTTGAAGAATTTGATATGTTTGTTTCACACAGAGCTCATGATTTCGGATTAGAAAAACAACAGTATTTATCAGATGGTGTAGTAACAGGCTACGGAACAATTGACGGCAGACTTGTTTACGTTTTCTCACAGGACTTTACAGTTTTCGGCGGCTCACTTTCAGAAATGTTCGCTGAAAAAATTTGTAAAGTAATGGATAAAGCAATGAAAGTTGGAGCGCCATTAATAGGTATTAATGACTCGGGTGGTGCAAGAATTCAAGAAGGTGTAAAAAGTTTGGCCGGATACGCCGACATTTTCCAAAAAAATATTATGGCTTCCGGAGTGATTCCGCAAATCTCAGCTATCTTTGGGCCATGTGCCGGCGGTGCTGTTTACTCACCGGCTTTAACTGACTTCACAATAATGTCGAAAGGTACAAGCTACATGTTTGTTACCGGACCAAAAGTTGTAAAAACAGTTACCGGTGAAGATGTAACAACAGAAGATTTAGGCGGTGCACAAGTTCACGCCAGTAAATCAGGCGTAACCCATTTTGTTGCTGAAGATGAAAACGAAGGTATTTTGTTAATCAGAAAACTGATGAGCTACCTTCCACAAAATAATATGGAAGATCCACCATTATCAGTTAATGATGATCCTATCGACAGACTTGATGACAGATTAAATGAAATTATTCCTGAAAATCCAAACAAGCCATACGATGTAAAAGAAGTAATTGAGTCAATTGCAGACTACAATGAGTTTTTAGAAATTCAAAGACAGTATGCGCCAAATATAATTACTGGCTTTGCTAAGTTTAACGGAATGCCGGTAGGTATTGTTGCTAATCAACCAGCTTATCTTGCAGGTGTACTTGATATAAACGCATCAAGAAAAGCTGCACGCTTTGTAAGATTCTGTGACGCCTTTAATATTCCAATCGTTACTTTAGTTGATGTTCCGGGATTCTTGCCTGGTACTACTCAAGAGTATGGCGGAATAATTTTACACGGTGCTAAATTGTTGTTTGCCTTCGGCGAAGCAACTGTTCCGAAAATAACAGTTATTTTGAGAAAAGCTTATGGCGGTGCCTACGACGTAATGAGCTCAAAACACTTACGCGGTGATATCAACTATGCCTGGCCAATGGCTGAAATTGCCGTGATGGGACCAAAAGGCGCAATTGAAGTTCTTCATGCAAAAGAAATTAAATCAATTGAAGACCCTGAAGAAAGAGCAAAATTCGTTGCAGAAAAAGAAAACGAGTACAAAGACAAATTTGCGAATCCTTACGTTGCTGCAAAATACGGATACATTGATGATGTAATTGAACCAAGAAACACAAGGTTCAGAATTGTTAGAGCATTGCAAATGCTTGCAACAAAGAAAGATTCTAATCCTCCTAAAAAACACTCAAACATTCCGTTATAGGAGATGATTAAATGATAAACGATATTCAAATACAAGATACTTTGCAAACTGTGCAGGATACAATCAAATCTGCTGCACAAGAAGATGTCTTCAATAAAATCACTTTTGATCTAACAAAAGTTGTTGAAGGTAATGGGTTGCTAATTACAGTAGTTGGTTATGTAGTTGTTTTTGCTGCACTTCTTATGTTGTTTGTTATTATATCAAACATGAAAAACTTCTTGACGTTCAAACAGCGTAAAAAATTGAGGGCAGAAGGAAATATTGCCGCAGATGAAAAAGACTTGAGTATTTCAGGAGATATTAATGCTGCAATTGCGATGTCCTTGCATTTACACTTTGCAGAATTACATGATATTGAAAGTACTACTTTAACAATCAAAAAAGTACAAAGAACTTACTCACCGTGGAGTTCAAAGCTTTACGGATTGAGACAAATTCCACTTAAAAAGTAAATGGATGACAGATGAAAAAATTTAAATTCACGATTAGAGGTAATGATTACGACGTTCAGATTTTGAACATCGAAGATGACTCAGCTGAAATTGAAGTTAACGGTTCAACTTATCAAGTTGAAATTCATAAAGAAGTAAAAACAACTAAAACTCCAAAACTAACAAGGCCAACTGTTGTTCCGACTGCTGAATCAGACAAAGCTAAGACAGCTAAACCTACCGAAAGAAAAGGTGCTGGTGTTGTTAAAGCTCCTTTACCAGGAACAATCATAGAATTGAAAGTTAAAGTTGGCGACGCAGTTAAAATAGGCGATACTATTTTAATTATGGAAGCAATGAAAATGGAAAATAATATCAAAGCCGACAAAAGCGGTAAGATCACTGCAATTAGTGTTAATAATGGTGACTCTGTTCTTGAAGGTGACACACTTGTTGAAATTGGAGAATAATTGATGGAAGGATTAGAACAGTTTATACGATTTACCGGTTTCGCAAATATTACTATCGAACATTGCATAATGATGGTAATTGCGTTGATTTTTATTTACCTGGCAATAGTCAAAGAGTACGAGCCGCTTCTTTTAATTCCAATAGGATTCGGAATTTTGATTGGTAACATTCCTTTCCTAGAAAATGTTGGAATGCAAATTGGTATTTACGAAGAAGGGTCGGTTTTAAATTATCTTTATTACGGAGTTGTGAAAGGTATTTATCCACCTTTGATATTCTTAGGCATTGGAGCGATGACCGACTTCTCGGCATTGTTGTCAAATCCCAGATTAATGTTATTGGGTGCTGCTGCGCAGGTCGGTATTTTTATCACTTTTATGGCTGCGATGGCACTTGGTTTTTCGCAAGAGCAAGCTGCTGCAATTGGAATCATTGGTGGTGCTGATGGCCCGACCGCTATTTTCTTATCTTCAAAATTAGCTCCGGAATTAATTGGTGCAATAGCAATTGCAGCTTATTCGTATATGGCATTGGTTCCGGTTATTCAACCGCCGATAATAAAATTACTCACAACAAAAGAAGAAAGAGTAATTAGAATGAAACCACCGAGAGCGGTTTCAAAATTAGAAAAAATTATTTTCCCTATTGTTGGTTTACTTTTAACAACATTCATTTCTCCCGGTGCTTTACCACTTTTAGGAATGTTATTCTTCGGTAACTTACTTAAAGAATCCGGCGTGACAAGAAGATTGGCTGATACAGCAAGTAAATCATTAATAGATATTGTAACAATACTCTTAGGATTAACTGTTGGTGCATCAACACAAGCAACAACATTTTTAACCCCGCAATCAATTTTGATTTTCTTCCTTGGAGCGGTTTCATTTATGATTGCAACTGCAGGCGGAGTTATTTTCGCAAAAGTTATGAATTTATTTTTAAAGGGTGATAATAAATTGAACCCAATGATCGGTGCAGCGGGTGTTTCTGCTGTTCCGGATAGTGCAAGAGTTGTTCAGCATTTGGGTGTACAAGAAGATTCGACTAACTATTTATTAATGCACGCGATGGCACCAAACGTTTCCGGTGTAATTGGTTCTGCAGTTGCTGCCGGTATTTTGATGGGATTTTTGTTAAACGTTTTTTAATTATTACCCCCTAAACACATCTATTATTCCTACATATGAATGATAAATAATAACCCCCGTTTTAACGGGGGTTTCCTTTTGAAAAGCCAATATATTTCCATATGCTCTTTAATCTTACAAAAAACTAAAGTCATGAATTTAGATGATTCTTTTCCTTACAAAAATATATCTAATAGTTACCTCTCAAACTGCTTCGCTTCTCTAATTTGCTGGGTGAATCTAGATACATGAATACTGATTTTGCAGGTTCTAATTTTTTTACAACAATAGGTTCTGTTAAATTCTCCTCTTCAATTGTATATTTCTGACTTAGCTCTAATTTGTTAATTCCATTTGAATAATAAATGATCGTATCAAATTTTTCGAATCTTGATTTGTTTATAAAATTGAAAACACTTTCTTTGCCAAAAGGAGTTGTGTTTTCTGTTAGTTCAACTATGTTGTTTCTTTTTAATAGCAATATCACATTTTTACCTGTGTTAACACTTTCAATCGTCCTTTGTTTTTTGTTGAATAATCCAAACCAAGTGTTTGAAAATTGATGAACCTTATTTGAATTCACTAAAAATTGATTAAGTGAATTGACAAATTTGTTTAAAGAAAAATCTCCTTCATTTATAAGCATGTAAGATTTCAGAAAAGAATAAATTGTTGCTTCAATCAATTTTGAATTAATTTCATTATCTAAATTATCACAGACAAAAACCATTGTGTTATTTTGGTTTACTTTTACAACATTAAAAAATCCGGCTTTTTCATTTTTTGTGGGGTAAACTTTAAAATTGAGATCAAGTATTGTTTCAATCTCTTCTTCATCATTATTAAAATTAATGCTGTTTGATTGAAGATCTACATTTTCATTAAATTGGTTTTCTTCAACTTTCGCGTTTTCAATTGCAATTGCACACAGACTAGCAAGTGCATTAAAAAAATCCAAATCGTAGTCTGAAAATTCTTCACAACTAATTTTGTTAATTGTTTGAATTACCCCAATTAGTTGATTGCCTCTCATCATCGGAACGCAAAGCATATTTTCAGTTTTATAGCCGGTATATTTGTCAACGTTCGGATTAAATCTTTCATCGGAATAACAGTCATCAATTTTTAAGGGCCTTTTATTTTTAGCTACCCAACCAGCAATACCGCAATTTACAGAGAGTCTCTTCGATTCGATTTTTTCACCACTCGGCCCAACTGCAATGTGAAAGAATAAGCTTTCAGTTTTGTTATCGTATAGAAGCAGAGAAGCAGATTCTGCATTCAACAAAACTTTGCACGATTCAATAATATTGTGCAGCAATTCATTTAACGGTTTTTTTGCAATTATTTTCTGCGAGACGAGGTGAAAGTATTTTATTTTGTGCGATAGTTCGCTGAAATGACGGTAATCTACACTTGTAGTATTTAAGCTTCCCATTTGACACCCTTTGTGGCTGAATTCTAACTTTTGGCAAATTAAAATTAATCTGTCCCTATAGAAATGTTACTCGTCACAGGGCGTTCTATTTTATGAAGTGCGTCAAACTCAAAAACGCAAATTGTGATTTAAAGTATAGTTTTTGGGCTAAAGACTAGTAATAAAGAATTTCAGTATTATTTCACTGTTAATACTCCGCAAGTGATGTCATCGCTCTGCTCAGCTTTCCCTTTAAAGTTATTTACATCGTGAATAATCTCTTTTAGCACATCATGAGAAGTTTTTTCTTTATTACAACAAATAAACTCTTTGAATGTTTCATCGCCGTATTCTTCTTCATTTTCATTCATCGCTTCAGTAATTCCGTCCGTGTAAAAAACAATTTTATCATTTTTTGCTAATTGAATTTTTTGTGATGTATAGGAAAATTCTAAACTCCCGAGAAATAATCCTCCCTCTTTTAGTTCGGTAACAGAACCATTGCTTAAAAGATAAGTGGGGTTATGTCCGGCACTAACACTTTCCATTGTTTTGTTTTTGTGGTCATACAAACCAAACCATGCGGTTACAAATTTGTCATCTGTAGTTGCGTTTATTAAAAACCTATTTAATGAGTCCACAAAATTAATTAAGTCAAAGTTGCTGCTATTAATTATTAAATACGTTTGAATAAATGAATAAATAGTCGACACAATTAATGCCGCTGAAATGCTCTTACCGGTTACATCAGCTACAAAAATTAGAGTATTATTTTCATTAATTCTTAACACATTGTAATAGTCACCCCCAACTTCCTTTGCCGGAATTAATTCCACTTCCACGTCAATATCATCGTACTCAGGTAAATTATGAGGTAATATGTTTTGCTGAATGCTCCTTGCAGTTTCCAGCTCATATTTCAACTGTTCACTTTTAATTTCAATTTCAACCAGCCTTGCGTTTTCTATTGCAATTGCACATTGCCCCGCAAGGGCTTTAAGAAACTGAACATCCTCTTCGTGAAATTTTTCTTCACCAATTTTATTCATCACTTGTATTACACCAATCAGCCCATCTTTGCGAAGCATTGGCAAGCAAATCATATTTTTGGTTTTGAAGCCAGACACTTTGTCGTATTCTTTATTAAATCTTTCATCAGCGTAGCAGTCATCAATTATTACGGGAGTTTTTTTCTCTGCAACCCATCCGGCTATCCCGCTGCCCATTTGTAATGTCCCGGATTCAATTTTATCACCTTTGGGTCCTGTGGCAATATGAAAATGCAGTGAATCAGTTTTAGCATCATATAGTAATAATGTACTGGCTTCTGCATTTACAAGTGCCTTGCTCGCTTTAATTATTTCGTCCAATAATTTTTCAATCGGCTTTTTCTCAATAACTTTCTCCGAAATATTCTGGAAGTATTCAATCTGATTCATTAACTCATTAAAGTACGAGCATTCTCTACAATCATTGTTTACACTTTTAAGCATAGTTTTTTTGTTTTTGTTATCATTATATCACTTTATAACATCTTTTTAAAGATCATATTTTAAATGAGACTTCTAAATACCTTTACACTGATTTTATAATATGATAGTTTGTAAATAAAAAAATAAAAATTATGAAAAGAATAATACTCCCAATTTTGATCGTTTTATTTTGTTTTAACAATTATGCCCAGGAACAACATACTTGTGGCTATATCAAAAGACTTGCCTTGAACAATCCCGGTGGACTTGCCAAAGTTAACTATCCTGGTGATTCAAATTATGATGTAAATTATTACAAATTGGATTTAACAATAGACTACGCGAATACAAGAATTATTGGTGAAGTAACAATTAAGGCCAACAGCGTAGTAAATGATCTATCATCTGTTTTTGTAGATTTAAAAGACTACATGGTAATTAGTGAGATTAAAACCGGGTCTCAATCTTTGTCATTTCAACAAAACAATAACATTGTAACTATAGATTTGGATAAAAGCTACAATGAAGGTGAAGAGTTCGAAATTGTTATAAACTATGCAGGCAATCCATCAGGCGGTGGATTTAACAACAGTTATTTTAGAACCACACGAGTCGGAACACCATTATTTTCAACTTTGAGCGAACCTTATTCAACTTCTGAATGGTGGCCCTGTAAAGATACACCGGCTGATAAAGCAGACTCAGCAGATATCTGGTTGACATGCAGTGATTCATATATCCCTGTTTCAAACGGAAAGCTAATGGAAATTGTTGAAAATGGATCAACCCATACTTACAAGTGGAAAGTGCATTACCCAATAGCACAATATTTAATTTCTGTTGCAATGACAAACTATGATATTTACCCTGATGAATTCGAATACGAACCGGGCAAATTCTTACCGGTAAATCACTATGTTTACAAAGGGACGCTATCGCAATCAAGAATCAGTCAACTTGAAAGGACCATTGATATGCTCGAGCTTTTCAGTGATGCATTCGGAGAATACCCGTTTTTAAGAGAAAAATATGGACACGCTGAATGGGAATGGGGCGGCGGTATGGAACATCAAACTGTTTCATCAATGGGCAGTTTTGGTGAAGCTTTAATGTCTCACGAATTAGTTCACCAATGGTTTGGTGATAAAATTACTTGTAAGAATTGGGAAAGTATTTGGTTAAATGAAGGTTTTGCAACTTATGGTGAATCATTATGGTGGGAACATGCATACGGTTTTGATCGTTACATGCATGATATTTCTAGCAATATGCTTCATGCCAAATCTGCTACAGGTTCGATACATGTTCAGAATATTAATTCCGTCGGCCAGATTTTTAATGGTGCCAGAAGTTATTCCAAAGGTGGCGTTGTTCTGCATATGCTCCGCGGAGTGCTGGGTGATGATAAATTTTTTAAAGCAATAAAAGCTTACATTAACGATCCTGTATTAGCTTATGATGTTGCAGTGACTGAAGACTTTCAAAGAGTTGCTGAAGAATCATCCGGTGAAGATTTAGATTATTTTTTCAGCCAATGGATTTACGGTGAGAACTATCCGACTTATACAGTAACCTGGAATTACACAGAAGAAAATAATCAATACCTTGTTAAAGTTAACATAAGGCAAGAAACAAACAGCGAACCAAAATTCTTCACAATGCCGGTGGAGTTTGAAATTAAAACAGCGTCCGGTTCAGAATTTTACACTGAATTCAATAATCAACAGGACCAGGGATTTGAATTCATTTTATTTGAAGAACCAACGCAATTAATCTTCGATCCGAATAATTGGATTCTAAAGGATGCGTCTGTTGTAACCTCAGTTGATAATTTTGAGGAACTAAAAGATGAGTTCTTTCTAGAACAGAATTATCCGAATCCTTTTAATCCGACAACAATAATTCAATACAATCTTCCACAGGCAACAAATGTTAAGCTAACTTTGTTCGATAACCTTGGCAACGAAATCATAACTTTATTAGATGAAGTAAAGAATCCGGGCTACTACAATTTTGAATTGAATTCAGCAGAATATGGTTTGTCTTCCGGAGTTTATTTTTATCAACTGACGACAAACAAATTTGCAAACACAAAAAAAATGGTGCTGCTAAAATAATTTTAGCAGCATTACAAAAGCCGGCTCGTCTTCAATTAAGCTGCAATCATTTAATATTTTAGATTAAATTTTTTGGATCATTAAAAATTTCTTTTTGACAAAGGATATTAATCTTTATTTTGATATTTACAACCAATCATAAATGAATTCATAATTTTTATATGCGTCATTTATTTATCTACAATATGTTTGCTTCATTATATTTTTTAAAGAATAAAACTGATAAAGTTTTTAATAATTTCTTCGTAAAAATTTCCGATAATTAATCGAGTAGGATGATGCAAAAAATACTTGTGGTCATTTTGTTATTTGTAAATTTAATAATTCCTAGGAGTGAGAGAGTGTTTGTAAGTGAAAAAACAGAAGTACAAGAATCAATAGCCGAAAAACAAAAAAGGCTGGATAAAATTTATTCCGATAAAAAACTTGGTTCTTTTTTAGACAACGGAAACACAGTTTTTAGAATCTTTGCACCAAGTGCAGTTAAAATTTTGCTTAATGTTTATCACTCCCCCGAAGACAAAAACTATAATAAATTTGATATGCTCAAAAGCGATGACGGTGTTTGGGAAACAACTCTTGACGGAGATTTAAACGGTTCGTTTTACGGCTACCAAGTTTATCACGAAGGTGACGATTTAAGCAAAGATAAAGTTGTTTGTATTGACCCATATGCAAAAGCTGTTGCCACTTACAATACTTACATGAATCCACGTTTGTCTATTGTTTACAATAAAGATTATGATTGGGAAGGTGACGAATGGATAAAACAAGACTGGCGTGACTTAATAGTTTATGAAATGCATATCCGCGATATGACAGCGCATGAAAGTTCCGGTTCCGATTATCCGGGAACTTACAAAGGTTTAATTCAGAAAGGTAAAAAAGGCGGAATCGATTACATAAAAAAACTTGGCGTAAATACTGTTGAACTTCTTCCTGCTCAAGAATTCGGAAACATGGAAATACCGTTTAAAGATTCACTATCCGGAAAATTTAACACCTGGAATCCATACGAACGCAACCATTGGGGATACATGACTGCAGCTTACTTTGCACCGGAAGCTTATTATAGCGAAGACTGGGATTCTTTAAAACGCAATAATTGGATGGGGACTACAGGCAAACAAGTTGAACACTTCAAAGACATGGTAAAAGCTTTTCATAAAGAAGGCATCGCTGTAATGATGGATGTTGTTTATAATCATTTATCGGAATATGAAATCGGCAACTTAAAACAGATTGATAAAGATTACTATTTCAGACTTGATGAAAATGGCAACTTTATTGCCGAAAGTTTCTGCGGAAATGATTTACGTACGGAAGCACCAATGTTACGCAGACTTATAATCGACAGTATAATTTTCTGGATGAAAGAATATCACATTGATGGTTTCCGTTTTGATCTTGGAAAGCTAATCGACTGGACAACTATTGAGATGATAATTAGAGAAGCAAAAAAAATAAATCCAAATGTTGTCTTCGTTTGCGAACCTTGGGGCGGTGGTTATGATCCGAAAGGTTTTTCTTTGAGAGGTTGGGGCGCTTGGAATGATCAAATAAGAAACGGCGTCAAAGGTGAAAACCCGTTTAACGGGCACGGCTGGATTTTTGGGAAGTGGTACGGAAATAACAGTCCGCAAAGAATTAAAAGTTATGTAAATGGAACACTTATTAAAGATGAACATGGTTTATTCCAAACAAAAGAACATTCTGTGAATTATCTTGAATCTCATGATGGCTATACTCTTGGGGATTTTATTAGGTTAGGTTTAGGTCATGTCAAAAAAGATGAAATAATTGAAAATGTTGACGAGCATGTTAAACTTACTGATGAACAAATGAAATTAAATAAACTTGCTGCAATGTTTTTATTTACTTCGCAAGGGATGACTATGATTCACACAGGGCAAGAATATGCGCGTTCAAAAGTTATCCCGAAAGATGCCAACCAAAATGACAAACATGCCGGAATGATTGATCACAATACTTACGACAAAGATAATGAAGTAAATTACATTAATTATGATCATGTAGAAATCAATCAAGAATTATTTGATTACTACCAAGGCCTGATTGAGTTACGCAAAAAATATTCAGCTTTCAGACATGCAGATTACGAAGATATTGAGTTTATTGAAAACCTTAAGAGTGATTTTGCTTTTGGATATAAACTTAATTACGAAGATCAGAAATTTGTAGTTTTATTCAATGCTGATCAAAACAACAATATCACGTTTAATTTAAGTGACGGCGTTTATGAAATTCTTGCGAATGAAAAAGGCACAGGAATAAATTCTCTCGGGAATGCAAAAAGCAGTATTGAACTGACTCCAGCTTCGGGAATAGTTTTAAAAAGGAAGTAATTTGTGTTTTGTCAGTTTGAGATTGTCGAAAACCTGTGTATACTTATTAAACACGCTTCGATAAACTCAGCTGACTTTCGATTATAGGATATTATTTTTAGGCTGTGTTTAACCGAACACAGCTTTCTTCAAAGACTTATCCAATGCGATTTTAAATGTCGATAGATTCACCGGTTTATTAAAAACAAATTCAATTCCCAACTCATGATAACTTTCAATTATACTTTCATTTAATTCACTACTCAAAATTATAACCGGCGGTTTATATTTTAGATCTGACAACTCAAGCTGTTTAACCATATCATAACCACTCATTACAGGCATTTGATGATCTGTAATTACCAATGCCGGCTGGGATTTCGAAATAATGTCGAAAGCTTCTTTGCCGTTTTCAGCTTCAACAATATCGTAATTTGGCACCAAACTTTTAAGCAGCTTTGAATAAAGTACACGGTTTGTTTTTACATCATCAGCTAATAAAATTTTTGTAGAAGCGGTTGGGAAAGTAAAAATAAATTCAGTACCCGAACCATATTCACTTTCCACAGCTATATCTCCACCGTGTTTTTTAACAATGTCATAAACTAACGAAAGCCCCAGTCCGCTTCCTTTTTCCCCTTCTGTTCCATTCGTCGTAAACTTGGATTCAACATTAAATAATTTCGGTATATCTTCTTCTTTTATTCCTATTCCGGAATCTTTTACTCTAAACTGAAATCTCTGTTTATCAACCAAGTGTTCTGCTCTAACTCTGATATGTCCTTCAGGTTTTGTGAATTTTATCGCGTTGGAAATTAAATTATTAAAAACTTGCAGCAATAGATTTTCATCGGCATGAATGAAAGCATCAAATTCCAAATCAGAAACCAGCTCAACATTTTTCTGCATTGCAGCGCCAGACATAATTTGAATACTATTGTTTATAACTAATCTGGCGTTTAATCTTTCCGGTTCAAACTTTACATTACCGGTTTGAATACGTGTCCAATCAAGTAGCGAGTTCACAAGTGACAGCATATTTTTCGAGGAGTCCTGAATAAAAGTAATGTACTGTACTTGTTTATCTTCAGGCATATCGCGATCGTTTAACAGTAAATCAGTAAAACCGAGAATTGAGCTGAAAGGCGTTCTCAAGTCATGACTGATAATTGATAAAAACTTATCTTTCGTTTCATTTAATTGATGAAGATTCTGGCTCGATTTCTTTAAATCCTCCTCAGCTTTTTTATTGAGTGTAATATCACTTACTAAACCATAAATGTTTTCTATCTCGCGTTTATCATTACGTATAACACTTATTTTATTTTCGATCCAAATGATGTTACCAATTTTATTGACAATCTTATACTCAAATCTTTCAATCATTCTTGCATGATCTTTATAAAACCTATTGATCTTCTTGATTGTCGAATGAACATCCTCCGGGTGGATAATCCTGTACCATAATTTCGGATCAGCAATAAATTCTTCGTTTGAATAACCGGTAATCTTTTGAATGGCTGATGTATAAAAATTTGCTTTTAAAATACCATCTTCGCGTGAGGCTGTCCACATTGACTCATCAAGATTTTCGGTAATACTTCTGTATCGCTCTTCAGATTCTTTTAATTCATTCTGCGTAATTTTATTTTCCGTTACATCACGAAGAACTGAAACTAAATATGATTTACCATCACTTTTATAAACAGTAACAGAGCTTTCAACGAAAAATTCTTCGCCGTTTTTTTTCAGCCCTGTGTAATCAATAATTCCAGGTTCCGATCTGCCGAATTTCAAATCTTCAAAATAGTCACTAATTGTTATTCTATCTTTGTAAGAAACTAATTCAATCGGGTCTTTATCAAGCAGTTCATCCTTTGAGGTATAGCCGAACAACTCAGCTAGATTATTATTAATCAATACAAATTTATCGTCCGTCGAAACGTAAATACCATCGTTAGAAACATCAAACACAGAACGGATAAGCATCAGGTCTTTTTCCGCTTCTTTCTTTGCCGTAATGTCAGTAAATACACCATTATATAAAATTGTTCTTCCACTGAAATTTGCAACCGGGGTAAAGCTGGCAAGAACAAAAATTTTTTCTTTTTTGGAATTTAGGAGAGGAACTTCGATTGTTTTTTCTTTTTGATTAATTATGCTTTCAACTTTGAAATCATTTTTCATTAAATAATTCGGATCAATCAAATCTCTTATTTTCAGCTTCAACAACTCTTTTTCGCTGTATCCGAAAGTCTCACAAAAATATGGATTTACATAAGTGATGCTTTCATTTAAATCAAGCGTGCAAATATACTCACGTGTATTTGTTACAATATTACGAAAACGTTCTTCACTTTGACGCAATTCTTTTTCAATTTTAGCCCTGCCGGAAATATCTGTACAGATCAATATTATTTCTTTTTCATCTGCCAGCAAGCCAAACTTTACAGATAAATATTTTGCCGAAGAATTGTCGCCGATTTTAATTTCACTTTCCCAGCTCTGATTTTTTTCCAGATCGGCTTTTATTAATTGAAAATAATTTTCGTCAAATGGCGGCAATATCTCTTCAATTTTTCTTACTTTTATTGCGCTGACTGTAAACTCAAAAAGCTTTGATGCTTTTTCATTTATCCATTTAATTGTGCCTTTGGCATCCAGTAGAATTACAGCGTCAACAACCTTCTCAGAGATCAGTTTATATTGCTCCATTTTTTTGATCTCAAATTCAAGGTCATCAATTATTTTGGATTTATTTGTTATGTCATTAATCAGCACAACTAAATACTGCACTTTGTTAGATGAGTTGATATAGGGAACAATTCTCAAATCGATACCGTAATCAACATCATCAATCGAATACTTAAATTCTTTACTTATGTATGAAGGATTCTCAAAAACCTGGTCATAAAGTTTCTTTAGTTCTCTCGAATACAAAAGAGGTTTATATTTTTCTATTTCCCCTTTTTCAATTATCTCGCCATTAGACTGTACCAAAACAAATTTATCAGCGAGATCTGTAAGAAAATTATCAAATACATCCTGATCGAATTCACCTTCGGATCTTATGTCAAATTTTGTTTTTAAATCTTCAATTACTAGTATTCCGCCGGCAAACTCTTTATCAATAAATATCGAAGAGCCTTTAATTATAATCGATACTTCACTACCATCAGTGGTATTAAAACTTGATAATTCTTTCTCAAAAATGTTCCGGTTCTTGAATAGTTTTAATTCTTTATGTATAGAAGTGTCATCAAACAGATCAACATCCAGAATATTTTTATTTATTAGATTTTCATAATCATATTTTTTACTAATTCCAAATCTGAAAAAGTTATCATTTACTTGTGTGATGACCCAATCTCTGTCAAAAATGATTATCCCTAAGGGTACGTTATTAATTATATCGTTGAAAGAAAAGTCGGTTAGTTTTTGATTTGAAGAATTCATATAATCTCAGCCGCAGTTTGAGCGATAAATAAATTGATAATAAAATATTTAACAAATTCAAATGCAAATATAATCATAAAATATTGATTGCACTTTGTGATGGGGCAATTACCAAATAAAAAAGTCCGGTATCTACCGGACTTATAATCGAAAAAAAATTTAACAATTAAATAATTACAACTGCGGGCCTGTGGCAACTAGCGCTTTACCTTCTTCATTGTCGGTGTATTTTTCAAAACTCTTAATAAATTTATCTGCAAGTTGTTTGGCTTTCTCATTCCATTCTTCTTGGTCTTGATAAGTGTCTCTAGGATCGAGAATATTTGGATCAACACCCGGCAAACTTGTCGGTACTTCAAGATTGAAAATCGGAATAGTTTTGGTTTCCACTTTTTCAATCGACCCATCTAAAATTGTGTCAATAATGCCGCGAGTGTCTTTTATGGAAATTCTTTTACCTGTTCCGTTCCAACCGGTATTAACTAAATAAGCTTTTGCTCCATGCTCTTCCATTTTCTTAACTAATTCTTCACCATACTTTGTCGGGTGAAGTGATAAAAAAGCTGCACCAAAACACGCAGAAAATGTTGGGACCGGTTCTGTAACTCCCCTTTCCGTGCCTGCCAATTTTGCCGTAAATCCTGAAAGGAAGTGATATTTGGTTTGTTCAGGTGAAAGCTTTGATACAGGAGGCATTACACCAAAAGCATCCGCTGTTAAAAATATTACTTTGCTTGCATGTCCTGCTTTGGAAACCGGTTTTACGATATTTTCAATATGATAAATAGGGTAAGAAACGCGCGTATTTTGAGTAACCGAACCGTCGGTAAAATCTATTTTCCCTGTTTCGTCTACTGTAACATTTTCAAGTAAAGCATCTCTTTTTATTGCATGATAAATGTCAGGCTCAGATTCTTTATCAAGATTAATTGTTTTTGCGTAACAGCCACCTTCAAAATTGAAAATACCTTCATCATCCCATCCATGCTCGTCATCGCCAATTAATTCACGTTTTGGATCCGTTGAAAGGGTTGTTTTGCCAGTACCTGATAATCCAAAGAAAACTGCAACATCGCCGTCTTGACCTTTATTAGCAGAGCAGTGCATTGATGCCATACCTTTTAACGGTAAATAATAATTCATCATTGCAAACATACCTTTTTTCATTTCACCGCCATACCAAGTACCCCCGATAAGCTGCATTCTTTCTGTTAAATTAAAAACTGTGAATACCTCTGAATTTAATCCATGTTCTTCCCATTTTGGATTTGAAGTTTTGGACGCATTCATTACAACAAAATCCGGCTCACCGTAATTTGCAAGTTCTTCCTCTGTCGGACGGATAAACATGTTTTTCACAAAATGTGCCTGCCATGCTACTTCCATAATAAATCGGACTTTCAATCGCGAATCTTCATTTGTTCCACAAAATGAATCAATTACGTATATTTTTTTTCCTGAAAGCTGTTCAACAACAGTAGTTTTAAGATCGTCCCAAACCTCTTTGCTAATAGGCTTATTGTCATTTTTGGCTTTATCTGAAGTCCACCAAACTGTACCTCTAGTTACTTCATCTTCAACAATATATTTGTCTTTTGGCGAACGGCCGGTAAAAATACCTGTCATAACATTAACTGCGCCAAGCTCTGATATCTGTCCCTTTTCAAATCCCTCCAATTTCGGGTCCGTTTCGTGATCGTACAATACTTCATATGAAGGGTTATAAATAACCTCTTCAACTCCTTTCAATCCATATTGTGTTAAATCCGGTTTACTCATTTTGTCTCCTGCAATTTAATTGCGTTTAAAGTAAATCAAAAAATCACTCATAATTTTTTCGTTCTCATAGGATTTTTTGATGATTAATTCTGTCAAAAAATGGGTTATTGTGTCTGAAAAAATAATAATTTTTTTCAAAATTTACTCCCAAGATTTGAACAATAAAAAATTATGTGGTATAAAAAATCTATTTAGAAGATGATGAATTCGCTGATTCTGTGAGAGTTTTAAGTTGTAATTACATTGTTTAAAAATCAAGAAAAAATTATCCGATTATTGAATAAAACTCAAAATTTCATTACAGATTTTTTCAGTGGGACCAATATTTGAATTAACGTACTCTGAAGAAATTTCCCCAACTTTATTTCTGTAATCCTCATTACTAAATAATTTTCTAAATGTCCTGAAAGCTTCTTTTCTGTTTTGAATCTCGAATGCAGCACCGATTTTTTTAATCATTTGTGCTTCTTGGCTATTTTCATTTTTCGGCCCGAAAACAACCGGAATACCGTAAACAGCGGGTTCGAGTACATTGTGAATTCCCTGCTTAAAACTGCCGCCAACATATGCTGCATCGGCGTAATAATAAAGCGTAAGCAGAATTCCGATAGAGTCTATAATAACTACCCTTTCGTTTGAATAATTGTTTAAGTAAGAAAAGCGTATTGTTTTGAATTCATTGTAGAACGAGTTTTCAAGTTTCTCCAACCTCTGAATTGTAGGTTCATGAGGGGCTATTATTAATATTATGCTTTCATCAAGTGAAAGTAGTTTTTTCATTGCCGGGAAAATTACTTCTTCATCTGCATCCCAAGAGCTACCAATAACGAGTACTTTTTTATTTTCAAAAAAACAATCCGGAAATAATTTTTTCTCTTTAGCTACCAAACTTTTTTGATAGACTCTATCAAAACGAGTATCACCGACATCTTTTATTTTATTTTCGTCCAATCCAAAATCTATGAAATTTGCCGCATCTTCTTTACTTACAGTTAGAATTCTATCAAAGTATGAATAGAGAATTTTGTGAAATGATTTTGCAATCGGAATTTTGCGTATTGTATCTTTACGCATTGTCGCATCAACAATAAAACTTGGGATTGAATTTTTGTGAAGTTCTTCAGCAAGATTGGGCCAAATGTCATATCTCATGAAAACAACTGCATCGGGATTAATTATTTTAATTATTCTTTTTGCGTTACTTTTTGTATCAAGAGGAATGTATGTTATAACATCAGCAAACGGATATCTTTTTGAATTTTCGTAACCTGAAGGCGAAAAGAATGAAACAACTATGTTGAGGTTCTTCTCTTCTTTTAATTTTTGGATGATTGGTTTTGCCTGCTCAAACTCACCCATTGATGCAGAATGAAACCACACTGTTTTATTCTCGTTTTCAATTTCGTTCATTTTTGCTTCAAGGTTTATTAAGAGATTTTTTCTATCTCGTAAACCTTTTTTAACTTTTGCATTAAATAAGCTCAATATTTTCAATGACACGAAAAAGAAAGGAAGAGCAACAAAATTATATAACGAGAACAGAATGAATTTCATAATTAACTAAGTTTTGTCTTAATAGAATTAAAAATTGAATCAGGAGCTATTTTTTTCAAACAATTTAAATGTCCTTTGGGACACTTACTTCTCCCAATATGACTGCATGGCCTGCAATTTAACGAATTATTTTCGAATACTTCACTTTTTGTTTTGTAGGGAAAAAAACCAAATTGTCTAACGGTTGAACCAAAAATCGAAATTACTTCTGCTTTTGCTGCGCAGGCAGTGTGCATTAATCCAGAATCATTGCAAACTATTAATCTGCACATTTTCATATTTAATACTGTTTGTAATAGCTCATTATCATTTGACAAATCAAGAGCACCATTTATTTCGTTAGCAATTTCACTACAAATATTTTTATCATCCCTTCCGCCAAATAGAAAAAGCTTGAATCCTTCTGCTGTTAGTTTTTCACCAAGTTCAATAAAATGTTCTTTCGGCCACATTTTAGTGAAATGTTTTGTACCTGGACAGAAGCCAATATTTTTTTCATCCTTTTCAATTTGCGGCTTTATAAAATCCGGGGCAAAAATTTCCGGTCCATCGTTGTCGAGTTTCAACGAATCAATTGCAGAAGCATACAACTCCGGAATAGATTTCAAATCACCAAATAAATCTATCTTAAAACTGACAAGCAAAAATTTCTTTACAGAAGGTTTAACAAATTTCACAAAAGGTATGCAAAGTGCTTTTGATACTTCTCTGCTCCTAAAATTATTTTGTAAATCGATTACGAGATCAAAATCTTCTTCGGCCAATTCTTTAATTGTTGTACCAACATTTTCTTTTTGGTAATAAAAAATTCTATCAAGATTCGGATTAAACTTCACAGCATCAGAGTAACTTTCCTTGACAAGAAATGAAAATTCAATTTGCGGATATTTTTTTTTGAGAGCCCTTATGACTGGCGTAGTCAAAATTACATCGCCGAGGGAACTTAAACGGATAATTAGAATTTTATTTGCAGTTTCTAAATTCAAACAGTTGCATTGCATTTATTAAATAAAAGAAACTGCAATTTAATTATTATTGATTGGTCATCCAAAAAAGAGCTTAAACTTGTTGAGAGTTAGGTACCACTTCACTATTTTTCAAAATCAAAAAAAGGAAAAGCTATGGCAACTTTACCTCCTCCTGCTACAAGAAAAGCTTCTCAAGATTCAATTGAAAAAAAATGTTACAATATTGTTGAAAAGTTTGAGAAAAACATTCCAGTACCAAATGATAGAAATAGGTTAAGTTTTTGTTTAGTGAAATATATGGAAGGTGAAGGTGACCCACCTGAAGTTTTGGTTAAATCTACTAAAGTAGAACTTGAAGGAATTACCAGAGAAGAATTAGCAGCCAAACTAAATGAAGAATTAAGTCAAATAAAAGGGTGACATTTCAGCCGCCCTTTTAATTCTTTATTTATTTTATTAATAACATTTTTTTCGTTTGTACAAAATCTCCGGCTTGAATCATATAAAAATAAATCCCAGAAGAAAACGCTGAAGCATTAAAATCTACTTCATAAACTCCCGGCTGGAGTTGTTTACTTATTAGTGTAGTCACTTCCCTTCCGATCGAATCAAAAACTTTAATTGTAACATTCTCATTACTTGATACTTGATACTTGATTCTAGTCGTCGGATTAAACGGATTTGGGTAATTCTGCTCAAGCTTAAAGTTAACCGGTATGAATTCCGATTCATTTACTGAAGTTACAGAAGATGAGAAAAAAGCAGTAAAAGATGTACCCGAATAAACAAACTCAAGATCATCTGAAACCTTAAGTGTAAGCGGTGCAATTAAACCTTCCGAACTGTAAGCACCATTTTCCCAGTTGCCAATTTGTTGAAAAATATTATTGCCTTCCGAATCATATTCATAAACATAGCCTGCATCTTTATCCCAAGCCTCTGATACCCAATAAGAAGTAAAATATTCTTCTACTTTATTTAACTGGCTATAAACCCAGGTATCTTGAGATCTGTTTACCCAAGCCGAATCTTGAAAAAGTTGAACTGTTTCATGGGTTTTATCTTTGTTATTATTGTATGTAAAAATAGTTCTATCGAAAGGGTCCCAAAAAGTATCTTCCCACCAGGAAAAAGTTGTTGTGTCAAGCATTCCATTACTATATTTGTGCAGATATTGTTTATAAGGGGCCCAAACGCTATCAGCATATCTTTGTTCAATTTGCTCTAATAAATTACCGTCAGAATCATAAGCGAAAGTATCTCTTTTAGAATTGAACAATGACCCCAAAAACTCAGTGACTTCGGTTAACATAGAGAGTAAACCGTTTTCATTGTATTCACGGTCTAATCGGTAATCTAAATTCCATTTATCAATAAACCAGTATTCAAATATTTCAGTAATAGGTTTCCCCTCGGTGTTGTATTCAATGGTGCGTCGATCAGTATCAACCCAAACACTATCTACCCAGAATTGCTCAAACTCAAAAATCAAATTGTTGTTAGTGTCATATTCATACTCTATTTTATCATAATTACCCCAACCGGTTGAATCCTGTTTCTGTCTAAGTTTTAATGTTTTATTATTGTTTTCGTCATATTCGTAAACGGTACGCCAACTTTGTGAAATTTCATTATCTACAAAGTAAACACTTTCATCTTCAGTCGGTGATCCGTTTGAGTTATATGTATAATAGTATTTAATTACTTGACCGGGGTAAATAACAATAGTACTATCAGGCGGAGATGAATAAGTTATTTGTGCGGATAAGCTTTGAAAATTTAATAATAATATTACCGCAGTGAATAAAGGTATATTTTTTTTCATTTCAGCTCCAATTTTAAAAATTTTATTGAGATGGCTATTTAATCCAAAACTGTCCGCCGAAGTCCACTTATGGTTCACTTCGGCGGGTAAACTTTTAGCGAAGAAGAACCATTTTTCTTGTTTTAACAAAATCTCCTGCCTGAATACTATAAAAATAAACTCCTGAAGTTAATGCCGAAGCATTGAAGTCTACCTCGTAAACTCCCGGCTGTAATTGTTCATTAACCAAGGTGGTTACTTCTCTTCCAATTGCGTCAAATACTCTTATTGTAACATTCTCATTACTTGCTACTTGATACTCAATTCTAGTTGTTGGGTTAAATGGATTAGGGTAATTCTGCTCAAGGCTAAATTCTGTTGGAAGTTGATCAATTTCATTTACATCTGTTACAGGGTTTCCGTAATAAAGAAATACCTCTCCGCCCCGGAAAGAAAATGTCAACTTATCCGAAATTTCAATTGTCATTGAAGCTGAAATGGGAACCCACTTTTCTTCCAACCATCCTTGAAAGGATTGATAAGTAATATTCCCGGCTAGATCATATTCAAAAAGTGACCTTTGAGCATTTATCCACATCGAATTAGCCCATACTTGAAATAATCTTTCAGTAGGTTTACCATCATTATTATAATTATGGACTGATTGAAATTTATTACCCCAGGTAAGACTATCAACATTAAATTCTTCATTCAAAGTATAAACTATATCTCCGTTGGAATTAAGATCTGATGAGCTTCTTTCATTAGGAACCAAATCTCCATCAACATAATCATAGGTTACCGATACTTCTTTTAATTCCATAGAGTAATCATAAATTGTGATTGTCTTTGTTTCTAAAGAATCGCTATCTATATCAGAGAAATAATTCGTGGAAATAACTCTATTCTCAGAATCATATTCGTATACATATTTATAGGTTTCTTCCCAAGCACCGTCAGTCCACCAAAAGTTTGACCAGGTTAACCTGTTTCCGTTTTCATCATATGTATATTCAACCTTTCTCCAATTTTCCAAAACACCGGCATTATCAAATTCGGTAATAAAAGCAAGGATATCTCCGTTTTCATTACTTTTAGTTGTATATCTTGCACTTGGCTCCCACGAGCTACCTTCCCAGCTTTGAACAAAAAGAATTTCTTCAAGTCCGTCCGAAGAATACTCATATGTCTGCCAGGTATGCCCCTGCCAATTACCGTCAACCCAATCGTTAAAAAGTCTCGATGTTATACGACCATCCGAATCATACTCTGATTCAACTCTTTCAAGATTAATTAACCCAAGTGTTCCGGCCACTGAAGTAAGTTTCAGCGTTTCATTTCCGTTTTCATCATATT
>JANQIV010000046.1 GCA_028282005.1 Melioribacteraceae bacterium
AGTAATGAATTATCGTTTCACGAAAGCTGTTAAGCATTTTATAATGAATAAAAAAACTCAAGTAACAGCTTCTTCTTTTGTTGATAGCTTAAATGCTATTGCTTATGATTATCACAAAGAGAACCTTTATGCAAATATGAACCTAATGGGAAGTCATGATGTTGAAAGATTGGCATCAGTAGTTGTTAACCCAGACCAATGGTATGACCATAGAGGAAAACCAAGTGAAACCCCAGACTGGGATGTGAGAAAACCTAACGAGACGGAAAGATTAATTCAGAAGCTCGCGGTTGGTGTTCAGATGACAATGCCCGGAGCGCCAATGGTTTACTATGGTGATGAAGTAGGCATGTGGGGTGGCGATGATCCTGACTGCCGTAAACCAATGGTATGGCAGGAGTTTGAATATGAAACGGAAACTACACATCCATTTGGGAAAGAACGTCCTCACGATACCGTTGAATTCAACCACGAATTATTTAATTGGTATAAAAAGCTTATTTCGATTAGACATGAAAACAAATTGTTATCAAAAGGAGAAATAGATTACTTTTTTATTGATGATGACAAAAAAATACTAGCTTTTAAAAGATTTATCGGCAAAAACTCAAATTATGTTATTATCAATAATAATAATGAAAGTAATGACGTTGATATACCTTTGGAGAATTTGCAAAACGCAGAGGAGTTAATGGATCTTATTTCCGGTGATAAAGTAACAACAGAAAACGGGAAACTGGTATTGGCATTGAGTCCCTACCAAATAATGATTTTAAATTAATTATTATTCTGAAATTAAATTGGCGGTTACATTTTGGCACTAAGTAAAAAACAGCAAAACTATATTAAAGAAAAGCACAAAAGTAATTCGACTTCCAAAATTGCAAACGATCTTAATGTTGATAAACGTGAAGTAGAGAAATATGTAAATAAAATTAAGAAAAAAGTCCCTTTCTATTTTTATATAGTACTTGTTTTAATTCCATTGGTACTTCTGTTTGTTTTAGAAATTTGCCTCAGGTTATTTAGTTACGGATATGATAATCGTCAGTGGGGTGAAGTTGTTGACGGTAAGTTGGTGTTGAATAACGAAGTTGCAAAAAGATATTTCCACACTGTACAAAATACACCCCGGTCAATTTCTGATGTTTTTGATAAAGAGAAAAAAGAAAATGCTTTTAGAGTTTTTGTGCTTGGAGGCAGTAGTGCTGCCGGATACCCTTATATGCCTTTGGGCTCTTTCTCAAGGTATATTCAGCGAAGGCTCGATTTATTCTATTCGGAAGCAAAAATAGAAGTTATAAATATTAGTTTAACTGCTGTAAATAGTTATACTTTACGTGATCTCTTTCCTGGAGTAATTGAGCAGAAACCCGATCTTGTTTTAATCTATGCCGGGCACAACGAATATTACGGGGCTTTGGGTGTCGGATCAATGGAGTCTCTCGGCACATCGAGGGAAATAGTAAATTTCACTTTAAGGCTTGAGAGGTTTAAGACTTTCGTTTTGATACGAAATACTATCAAATGGTTTTTAGGGGTAATTTCCTCTGATAACGAAAAACCTTCGGGAACATTGATGTCAAGAATGGCAAAAGAGAAATATATTGCCAAGGATTCTGAGATCTACCAAAAAGGATTAGAACAATTCAGAGGCAACATTAGCGACATCATTCAATCCGCAAAGGATAATAACGTTCCTATTATTCTTGGTAATCTCGTAAGCAATCTAAAGGACCAATCTCCTTTTATTTCTTTAGACAATAATGATAAAAATTCCAAAGCAATTTACCAGCAAGCTCAAGCTAATTATAACGAAAGAAATTACAACATTGCTGACTCTCTATTTAGGCTTTCAAAAGATTTAGATGCATTACGGTTTCGAGCCCCAGAAAAAATCAATTCAATCATTGAAGAGCTTGGGAAAAAATTTAAAGTCCCGGTTGCTAATATTGATTCTGCTTTTGTTAATGAAAGCCCAAACGGAATTGTCGGCAATAATTTAATGACTGATCACCTTCACCCGAATTTAGATGGATATTTCTTAATTGGTAAAACATTTTATGAAGTAATGAGAGAAAATAAATATTTGCCCAAAACCAAAATTGATTATCATAATCCAATTGCAGACAGCTTAACAAAATCAAAGTTTTACATTAGTGAATTAGACTCGGTAATTGCAGATTACAAAATTGCTTTGTTAAAAAATGATTGGCCTTATATTGATAAAACGCAGAAAAGGAAAACTGAAGAAATTATTTCCCCAAAAAATTTTATAGACTCAGCAGCAGCTAAGTTTGCTTTGTCTGAAAATACCTGGGAAGATGCTTACGCCGAAGTAATTAATCATTTTATTAAAATTAAAGATTATAAGAATGTTGAAAAGTATATGGACATTTTGATTTCTCAATATCCTATTGTTTCGGAGTATCATCATAAGGCTGCAGAAGCTTTTCTAACTCTAAAACAATACAATACCGCAGAAAAGTATTTGAGGAATTTTTATGAGTTCAAAAGGAATGCTTATAACTCAAAGTGGCTTGGTAATATAAATCTTTTCAACAACAAACACGAAAAGGCAATAAAATACTTAACAGAGAGTTTTTCTTATGACAGCACTGATGCTCAAGTATGCTATAACTTAGCCGGTGCTTATTCTTTGAATAAAGATTACAAGAAAGGCTACAATATGATAAAGAAATGTTTGGAAATTGATCCTAATTATCCGGGTGCAGAAA
>JANQIV010000097.1 GCA_028282005.1 Melioribacteraceae bacterium
GGAAGTTTTTGATTCAATTGGCAAATTAATTGTTACGCTGGTTGATGAAAAACAATTGGCTGGAATTTATTCATATAACTTCACTGCTGATGGTTTACCAAGTGGCATATATATTTACAGACTGACAACAGATAGTTTTGTTGAAACAAAAAAGATGCAGCTAATAAAATAGAATCTTAAAAAAGACAGATGATTTTTATGAATTGTCTCTAATTTCAGCACTTGCATTAAGGTAGTTTGCGGACTATATTATATTTCTACAAATAAAGTCCGTAAATTACTATATGAAGCATAAATTACCTTTTCCGCCGCAAATTATATTTTTTTTATTACTCTCCTTTAAAATTTTTGGTAACGAATTTATAGTAAAATCATACAAACTCGAAGACGGGCTACCTAATTTGAGAATCAATGACGGGCTGCAAGATGATACCGGTTTACTTTGGTTTACAGCTGATAATGAAATTTTTACTTATGACGGAATAAACTGGGAAGGAAGGTTTCTTTCCGAAAAGTCTGATGACCCAAGTTATAGAAAGTTGTACAAAGATGAAAGAGGCGGAATCTGGGCTCTGCCAATTAACTGGATGGGCCGTATAATATATTATAACGGATCAAATTGGGGCAGTCTTCCCCCAATAGGAGAGTTAGCAAAAAAAAATGTTAACCAAACTTCAATCGCAATAAAATATATAGAAGACGAAATTGAAGTTTATGTTGGTACCGAATCTGCGGGTGTTTTTCTTTTCAAAAATAATAAATGGTTTAATATAAGTTTCCCGGGGACAGCTGAACTTGTAAAAGCAAACAATATAAAATTTATCGATGAAAAACTCTATGTGGCTTCGGAGTCCGGCTTTTATATATATAATAATAAAAGTGACAAACCTGAGTTTATAAAGCTTATCTCTGATAATATCATAAATTTTTGTATAGACAAAAATTATTATATGAAAGAGCATGATCCCCAAATTTGGCTGCTCGGAGAGGGTTGGGTTGGTTTCATGCAAAAAGGTAAGCTCAATATTTTATCCGATAAAATTAAACTTATTGATAATAAATATAAAATCGAAGTAGATGACGAATTTATATTTTTAGGCGCTAAGCAACAATTTACGTTTGTAAATAAGAAAAGTGGCGAACAAGAATATTTGGATCAAGAGGAATTCTATTATAGGGATGGCTCAAATTCAATTTTTGTAGATCGTGAAAAAAATATTTGGATAACTAATAACAGGGGAATTCATAAAATCAGAAAATCAATGTTTGATAACTATCCTAAAAAGGGTGAATTTCTTGCTACGGAAGTATCGGCAATTGAATTTTTTGAAGATGGAACAAAGTTGCTTGGTCATAACAACGGATTGAGTTTAGTACACGATAGTAAAACCAAAACAATAGATTTTATAAAAAGTTTGCCTATCAAGCAAAACCACTCAAGAATCTTAGACGCAACCTTAAATAAAAACGGCAACATTCTCTTTACCTCGCAAAATTATGGTTTAGGGGAGATTAATGTCGAAGGTCGCATAAAGTGGTATCGTTTGGAAGATGAAACTCTAGAATTTTATTCTGTACATATTGACCATAAAGGAGATGTATGGGTAAGTGCCGGACGCAGTATTTATAAACTAATAGATGGTAATTTACAAGAAGATAATTTTTTCTTTGAGAACGACTTTATACGAATAATCAATTCAACAAAAGATGGGACTTTACTTTTAGGAACGTTAATGCATGGCGTACTCCTTTATAAAGACGGTAAATCAAAAGCCGTTACAGCCAAACTTTCCAGCGCCAATGATATATTTTCGTTATACGCAAAGACTGATAGCGAAATTCTAGTAGGTACTTTAGATGGGCTTTATACAATAAAAGGGGAAAAATTAGAGAAGTTTGTTGAAAATAATTTTAGCATAAGCCAACCGGTCTTTTTTATCAAGCCTGACTCTGACGATAATTTATGGTTTGGTCTGGATAACGGTGTGATAAAATGGGATGGTGAAAATTACCACAAATATACAACTAACGAAGGGTTGGCAGGGCCCGAAACAAATAGGGCCGCTGGGAAGGTTGATAATAAAGGTAATTTTTGGATTGGTACAAATGCAGGCCTGTCAAATTTTGCGAACGATGTTTCTTCAGATGAAATTAAACCAATTGCGGAATTATTATTTATTGAGACAGAAGATGGCGAGAAACATTATTTAAATACTGACTTAGAATTTAATACAAATATTAAGAAAGCAATAATTCATTTTAGGGCACTATCATTTATAAATGAAACAAAGAACAAAAGTAAAATAAGATTGGTTGATTTAGATAATGATAATGAAAAAGTTTTTTATTCCAAATCGAACAACATTGTGATTAATGAATTTCCTCAAGGAAAATCCCAAATATTTTTAAGTGTGCAGAATTCTCATGGAGTTTGGAGTAATGAAATAAAGAGCTCGAAAATAATTAACCCGAGTATTCCAGTCAGTTTAGTAATGATAATAATTTACATTGGAATCGGGGTAATAATTATCTATGTCGCAATCAAAGAAACCAACAAACTTTTGAAGAGAAGTAAAACCAGTTTGAAGAAAATACCCGATGTTTTGGAAAATACGACCAATCTAAATCCGAAAGCTGTAAAGCTTAAAGAGTTGCTGGAAAGCGACAAAATCTTTTTAGATAAAGAAATCACCTTGAATAAGTTGGCATCTACTCTTAATACAAACCGAAATGGGTTATCGAAATTAATAAATTCTACTTTTCAACAAAACTTTAACGGGTTGATTAATTTTTACAGAGTGAATGAAGCGCGGAAAATGCTAACTGACCCAGACTATCATAATTACACCGTTGAAGCAATTTCGGAAATGTCTGGCTTTAAATCCAAATCAGCCTTTCACAAAGCTTTCAAAGAAGTTACCGGAATAACTCCTAGCCAATTAAAAAAACAAAATGCCAACACTTAAAACCTTTATGTGTTAGTACTATTCTGAACATTATTGTTACAAATAAGTACTGAAAGTACGATTGAAGACAAATTGATGAAGTTTGCCTACTACTAAAAAATGTTTTTTTGACTCCTTCTTATTTAATTATAACCACTTTATCACTCCTATTCCTTAAATGAATTTTGGGCTTAAAATGAAAAATAATTCTTTGTTGGCTACCCTGACATATATAAAAATCTTAATCCTACTATTTACAACATCTTATGCCGGAACCATTACAGTAACGAGCTCGGCAAACAGCGGAGCAAACACTTTGAGGCAAGCTGTATTGGACGCAGTAAACGGTGACTCAATAGATTTTGATGGTTCAGTTACTTCAATCACCTTATCATCTAATATTGAGATTAACAAAAACATAACTATCGATGGACCTGGAGCCGATGTTTTAACCATATCCGGTGGCGGTACCTCTGGCATATTTCACGTTAATACTTCGGGAACTGCTGTAATTCGGGATGTTTTATTAACTAACGGAAAAGCCGGCGAAGAAGCAATATCATTCGGAGGATTTGATTTTAGCGGTGGCGGAGCTATTATTCATGAGTCGGGGACTCTCGAAGTAATTAATTGTGAATTTACAAATAATAATGCCGACGGTGGTAGTGCTTTCGAATACGGCGGGGCTCTTTTCGTTTATGATGATATCTCAATTTTAAATAGTACTTTTTCGGATAATTCAATTACCAGCAGCGGTATTTCAGGTGGGGCCATAGCTATTTTTAATTCTCCTACTGTGGGCATTACTAATTGTACATTTTTAAGCAACTCATGTGTTAATGAAGCTGGGGCTATTCGGGTTGATGCTTTTTCAACAGGTGCGCCGGTTGTAACGTTAACTAATTGTACTTTTCTAGATAATTCTTCCGGTGGCAATGTTACCTGGGGTCAGGATATTGATGCTTCTAACAATGGGTACACACTCATTTTACATAACAATATTTTCGATAGAAGTTCGGCAGATAGTCATGTTACCGTTAGGGCTATTGGAACTTCAACACAAACATCGAGAGGTGGTAATATTTTTAGAGATACGCCAACGTTTACTACAATTGGAACGGATGATGTAGATCAAGGAGTAAACTCATCTGGGATATCAAGTTCATTGGCAACTAATAATACATTAAACGGTGTACGTACATTATCAATCACAGCCTCTGGAAGTTTGGCCACAGATAATGGCACAACTGGTTTTGATGAAACGTCAACCGATGCCCGTGGAGCTTCTCGCAACGGAACAATAGATTCCGGAGCTTATGAGTTTTGGGTAGCCCAAGGTGTACTACCGGTTGAGTTGACATCATTTACAGCATTACTAAATGATAATTCAGTAGAGTTGTTATGGGAAACAGCCGGCGAAGTAAATAACTACGGTTTTGAAATAGAGAAATCCCGTTCCGGTCCCGTATCTCTTAATGAAGGCGATTCACAAGAAGAGTCGTCTTCAAATAGCAGTTGGCAGAGAGTAGGTTTTGTGAAAGGCCATGGAAATAGTAACTCTCCCAAAAGTTAT
>JANQIV010000114.1 GCA_028282005.1 Melioribacteraceae bacterium
TGGCACCTCGATGTCGGCTCATCGCATCCTGGGGCTGGAGAAGGTCCCAAGGGTTGGGCTGTTCGCCCATTAAAGCGGTACGTGAGCTGGGTTCAGAACGTCGTGAGACAGTTCGGTCCCTATCCTCTGCGGGCGCAGGATATTTGAGAAAATTTGTTCCTAGTACGAGAGGACCGGAATGAACGAACCTCTAGTGTACCAATTATCACGCCAGTGGTATGGTTGGGTAGCTATGTTCGGAATGGATAAGTGCTGAAAGCATCTAAGTACGAAGCCAACTTCAAGATTAGATATCCCTCTTCGGACTGAAGACTCCTTGGAGATGACAAGGTTGATAGGCTGCAGGTGTAAGCATGGTAACATGTTCAGCTGAGCAGTACTAATAAGTCGTGAGACTTAACCATTAAATTTTTCTTGAAATTATATTTAGATTATTACCACATTCATTCTTTCTTAAATTTTGATTAACAGAATTAAACCCTTCGCTCAGCGTTGGTAAATTTTTCTGGTGGTTATAGCTAAAGGGAAACACCTCTTCCCATTCCGAACAGAGAAGTTAAGCCTTTACACGCCGATGGTACTGCATGGGAGACTTTGTGGGAGAGTAGGTAGCCGCCAGGATTTAATTTTAAAGCCCTCTTTCGATTTTCGATTGAGGGTTTTTTTATTGCTGCTATTCTCACAAGCCTTCTTTTAATTTCTTACTAAAAAAATGATATAAGTCTATTAATATTGAACTTGAAAACATATATTTGAAAAGCTATTTTTCTTGCACAAACCATTAAAATTAATTCAAGCAGAACACAGGTAAAGCCTGAATGGACAATGGCGCAAACGGGTTTTATGCAAGGATCTGCTGGAATAGGCTCTTGGTTTCTGAAATTAGATGCACTAAAACAAAATAGAGAAAATTTGGTTAATTTCCCTGATAATCCGTTTGATTAAAAATAACTATATCATTGATGTTGTATTTCTTCCAAATTCTAACATAAAGGGGGGGAATATTGGCTGATCCATGACTTAATATTAAATTTTTATTAGTTTTTCTAAATTCCTGCAAAATTATTTTACATTAGATTTTCTTTTTGCTAAAATTGATATTAAAATGCTAATATCTAATACTTGTAGGCTTTATAAAATTTGTGGTGCCAATATTTAATATCAACCCTCATTTTCTTTTCAACTTTTTCAATTTTACTACCTCAAAGCAAAATTCATAAACTAAACATTGACCAGTTATACAAAAAATATAATAACGAATTTAAATATTCTTTTGCGGATGGTAAGAAGTATGCTGAGATTGCGTTAAAAAAAGCCAAGGCTAAGAGAGATACCTGTCACATTATTTTGTCTCAAATTTATTTGCTGAGAGAGAAGATAGGTGACAAAAAATATGATGAAGCAACTTTATTACTTAGGAAGTTGCAATTAATAAATGAAAGTTTTAACAGCCGTTTTGTAAATACAAAACTTTCGATTTTCCATTCGGAACTATTAGTTCAGGACGGTAAATATAACGAAGCTATCAAAAATCTCAACAGGGATTTTGAAATAAAATTAGCTGAGAAAGAAAAAGACCTTATTGGAGAGGCATACTACATTTACGCCGACGCTTATCGAAGATTAGCTAAAAGAAATATCGCCTTAACTTATTGTAAAAAGATTTTCGAATTAGAGACATTAAATGAAGAAATTCTTTGCCGGACTTATCCTTTAATTGCAATTATCTACAAAGATGCAAATAACATAGAAGAGGCAATAAAATATTTTCATAGAGGATTACAACTCAGCGAAAAGTTAAATTCATGGCGACGTACGGGGAAAATAATGTCTAATTTGGGCGAACTTTACAGCAGGTTTGGTAACATAGAGAATGCCCTTGAATTTGGTAAAAAATCATTCCAATTATACAAATCGAAAAACTATACACACGGAAAAGGTTATGCATTAAATCTTATAGGGATGACTTTTTTTGATACCGGAATTTATGACTCGGCAAGACACTATTTTAACTCAGCAAAAATTGCGTTTGAAGAAATTGATGACTTTCACTATCTGGCTTATGTAAATAATAACATTGGAGAAGTATTCATTAACACTGGTAAATATGATTCTGCTAAAAGCTACTGTAATATTGCTCTCGAATACGCAGAAAGATCAAATAATTTAATTGGCGTTGCTTTTTCAAATCTCTCACTCGGAAAAATTGAATGGCATAATAAAAATTATAAATCTGCAATTCAACATTTTGAAGCTAGTACTAATGGATCTTATGCCGGAATGATGGAACATAGTTACAACTATCTTTCTGAATTATATGCTGAAATAGGAGATTCTTCCAAAGCATTACAGTATTTAAAAATGCGCAATATACTCCACGATTCTTCTTTTAATGCAAAAACTCAAGCATTACTTGTAGATAAAAAAATTCAATATGATCTGGATCAGAAAGAAAGAGAACTCCAAAAATCTAGGAAAGAACAAAAAAAACTGACAGAGAAATTTGAGACAAGTAGAAATGTTTCTTGGGTGATAGTTGCATTCGGCATTATGGCAATTGGTGGTGGCTTCTTTTACTACAGACAGCGGATAATTGATCTAATTAATAAAATTAATGTGCTGCCTCAAGGTGAAAAAGATAAACGTCGTTACAAAAATTTGTTGAAAGCTATTGAAACGCAAGATGAGTTAAATGGAAAGAAAAAAAATATTGACGAAAATCTTTCAAAAGAAATTATTAAAAAATTGGAAGATTTAATGAAGCAAGAAGAAATCTTTTTAAATTCCGGAATTACTTTAGCAGAGGTCGCGAAAGAATTGGATACGAATACCACCTATCTGTCAAGATTAATAAATGAATATTATGAGATGAATTTTAGTAATTACATCAATAAGCATAGAATTGAAAAAGCTAAAATGATGATCTTAAAAAAAGAACAGAATTTTCTTACCTTTGAAGGGATTGCAAACAATGTCGGGTTTACATCCAAATCTGCATTCAACACGGCTTTCAAAAAATTTACCGGGAAAACCCCATCGGAATTTGCAAAATCACCAGCCAGGCCAACACACACAAAATAACTTATTTTATTTTCCGTTCTGATTTATAAATCACTTTAATAATCGTTTGATTTCCTTCTTTTTGAAACCTTTATTTACATTCGAAAAACTTGAATACTCTTTGCCGGCACAAGAGTTAACATAATTTCAAAATCAAAACTAATTGTTAACTAAACAAAGAGGGTAAAATGAAGTGTGCAATTCATCCACAACTAGATGCAGTTTCAACATGTGTTGATTGCGGTAAAGGTTTATGTTCGGAATGTACAGATGCTTACGAATTTCCGATTTGCGAAAATTGCAATATGACAAGAGTCGGTGAAGAAAAAGGTCAGATAACCAAAAATATTGTAATAACGATTGTATTTTTCATTATTGGGTTTTATATCACTATGGATACTTCCATAATAGGAGCTATATGGATCGGATATATGTTTGCCGGAATTCCGTGGGGATGGAGTTTCTTAAACAAAATTACACCAAGCATATTTTTGTTTTTACCATTAATTGGCTGGGTCATTTATTTCCTTATAAAAGGACTACTTTCATTATTTATCGGATTCATAGCCCTGCCGGTCAAAGTTTATCAAATAATTAGAGATTCTAAAAGATTGCAAGGGATTTCAGAAACATTTTCGAATAACTAAAAAAACTGACAACTGTGGAGAATAACATGAAGAGAAAATTGATGATTTTTTGTTTTATACCTGCCTTGTTAACGGTGTTTTTAATTCATTTGGAAGCTGGTATCAAAAACAACGATAACACTTCAAAAGTTAATTCTGTTGAACCATTAATTAAAAATCAGTGGACAACGTTTACATGGCCCTATAACGCTTATCTTCCGCTCAAAGGAAATGGTGAAAGAGTCGGCAACGCTTGCGGTTATAATTCTATTGCAAGATTACTTCACTACTGGCAATACCCTGTAAACGGTACAGAGGAGATTGATTTTACAGATTACTTTGGAGTTGATTGGTACTGTGACCTTGAAAACCTAAATCTTAATTATTTAGCAATGCCATCTAAATTACCTTATTCTGCAACTAAAGAAGAATATCATGAAACTGCAACGCTGTTTTTGGCAGCAAGCGCTGTAGGTGAAAAAATCGGAATTGGTTACTCGGATGGACCGGAGAAAGTTGCCGATGCAATGGAAAAGTATTTCAATTTTAAAAACACCGGTCAACTTATTAATCGTTGGGATTACTCGAAAGAAGAATGGGTTGAAATATTTAAAAATGAAATTGACAACGGTAGGCCAATTATAGTAGTTGGTAGAACACCAGATAGCCCGGCACCTTGGGAACAAGGAAACTGGCAAGGGCATTGGTGGATTTGTGACGGTTACAATGAAAATGATGAGTTCTATTCTGACTACGCATTTAATGAAATTCGAAGGTATGACGATATTGATAATCTTGGCGGAGTTTACACAGCTTACAATTCAGCAATTATCGGACTTGAACCGGATTTAAATGGAAAAAGCATAACATTCAATTCTTTCAGCGAAAGGGAAGCATATTCAAATACTGAATCAATTGAAATTACTTGGGATTGTGATAATATAGATAATCTCAAATTAGAGTATTCTACTGATGCAGGTTATAATTGGCTATTAATTGATGAGAATATTGATGCTTCATTAAAAAGTTTTAATTGGTCACCACCGAGTATTGATTCAGAAGATTGTTTAATTAAACTTACAGATGAAAGTGACGAGAATATTTATAAAATCAGTAATAAATTTTCTATTATCAATTTAGCTAATGCACTTCCAAAGGAACCATTCAATCCGTATCCCGCAAACAATTCTATTAATGTTTCTTTGAATCCTACAATTAGTTGGCGTGAAGGCGAAAATGCTGAAACCCTCGATTTATATTTAGGGAAAGAAAACCCGCCGATTGAAAAAGTATTGGACAGTGTAAGTAAAACTACACAGGTGTTTAGACCGGATAAACTTGAAGAAAATACTACTTATTATTGGAAAGTTGTTTGCAGAAATAATTATGGCGAAGCAGAAGGGGAAGTTTGGAGTTTCACGACAGAACAAATACTCACTGCTGTTGAGAACATTTCTTTGATTCCAAATCGATTTGCACTTGCTCAAAATTATCCGAACCCATTTAATCCGACAACTATAATTGAGTATTCTGTACCTCAGTTTAGCTTTGTTGAAATAAAAGTTTATGATATTTTAGGTAAAGAAGTTGCTGTGTTAGTTTATGAAAACAAATCTCCCGGGGTTTACTCTGTGCAATTTGATTCCGGCAAGCTGAAAAGCGGTGTTTATTTCTATTCAATGAAAAGCGGTTCATTTGTTGGAATAAGAAAGTTGATTCTGTTGAAATAATTTTCTCTGAAAAATATGCCGGTCAATTATTTGGCTGGCATATTTTAGTGTTTTTTTGATTAAATTTATTTTAATGACTATTGAAGACCTACAAAATATCTGCAGTAAATTACCCGGATTTTCTACCGATATAAAATGGGAAAAAGAGCTTTGCTTTTTAGTTTCTGATAAAATTTTCTTGATAACCGGTTTAGATCAAAATCCTATTGCAGCTTCTTTTAAAGTACCTGATGAAGATTTTGACGAAATATCTTCCCGTGACGGATTTGAGCCGGCACCTTATCTCGCTCGGAATAAATGGGTAAGGGTTAATGACATAAGATTAGTTTCCAAAAAAGAATGGGAAGTATTTATCGAGAAGTCATATAAAATAATTTCAACAAAATTAACTAAAAAGAAACAAAAAGAATTGGGGCTGATTTAATTGGCATTGAATTTCTTTTGCGTGAAGTAAACTTTAGTGCCTTTGCCTTTTTCACTTTCAATCCAAATATTGCCATTTGTTAGTTCGACAAATTCTTTGCAGATAATTAATCCCAATCCTGAGCCACCTTCATTTGCTGTTCCCACTGTAGAATATTTGTGTTCTATCTTGAACAATTTCTCTATTTCCTTCTTCGAAATACCAATTCCGGAATCGGAAATACAAAACCTTATTGTAGTCCCATTTTTGAGCGCACTAATTTTAATTTCACCACCCCTGTTAGTGAATTTGATTGCATTTGATATTAGGTTTCTAAGGACAGTATTTAACATATTTTCATCTGTGTAAATATGACTTTGATCAATTATTTCGTTTTTTAGGCTTATGTCTTTCCTCTCAGCAAACCCTTTAAGCAAAGTAATGTTGTTTTCAATGATTTCTTTCACATTTATTTTTACGTTCGAGATAGTAATTCCACCCATTTGGATTTTAGACCACTGTAAAAGATTATCGAGAAGTTTGTAAAGATTACGAGACGATCCCCAAAGGGTTTCCGCAAGTTCTTTAATTTCTTCTTTGCTCATTTCGTCAACATCAGTAGCTAAGAATTCTGAAGTATTCATGAATACATTAAATGGTCCTTTTATATCGTGGGAAAGTATAGTAAAAAATTTGTTTTTAGCGGCATCCAATTCCCTTAATTCTTTTGTTCTTTCTTCTACTTCAATTTCCAATAATTTTTTTTGTGTTTCTACATTTTTTAAGCGCCATTTATAAATCATAAATGCAAAGACAACTAGAGAAAATGAAGATAACACATAAAACCATGTTGTTTCCCAAAATGGTGGAAGTACAGTAATATTTAAAGTAGTTTCTTTTTCGTTCCATACACCATCATTGTTTGATGCTTTCACCTTAAAAACGTAGTTGCCACCGTCTAGATTAGTATAAACTGCAGTTCGAGAAACTGCGTCAGTATAATTCCATTCCTTATCAAAGCCTTCAAGTAAGTAAGCGTATTTATTCTTATTTGGCGAATTAAAATTCAGTGCAGCAAAATCTATTGAGAAAATATACTGCTCGTGTGATAAAACTATTCCTTCAATTTCATTTATTGATTTAGGTAAAACGGAATTTCTATCAATGTTGACATATTTGTTAAATAACTTAAATCCGGTAAATACCACAGGTGGTAAATAATCGGAATCTTTTATTTTTTTAGGGAAGAATGAATTGAATCCATTAATTCCTCCAAAAAACATTTCTCCACTAATATTATCAACAAAAGCACCACTCTTAAATTCATTACTTTGCAGACCGTCGCTTTGATCGTAATTCTTAAATGTTTTGGAAATGTAATCAAACTTTGATAAGCCCTTATTGGTCGCAACCCAAATACTATTGTTGTTGTCACTCAAAATCGAATGGATGTAATTATTAGGTAAACCATCGTTTTCAGTTACGGTGTTAAAACTGAATTCTTTGTTTGTTTTATTTTTATGACTGAGGTGTTTTATGCCTTCGCCCCAAGTTCCAAACCATAAATCTTTGTTTTTACTTTCGCTTATTGACGCAAATCTATAGCTTGTTGAAGTGTTTTTGCCATCACCGTAACAGTTAAAATTTCTAAACGAGTTTGTTTGCGCATCATAAAGGCATAAACCATTATATGTCCCGATCCAAATGAACCCGTCACTGTCTTCAAAAATCTTTTCAATTCTATTGTTGCAGATCGTTGTGGTGTCGTCTTTATTTGATTCAAAATTAGTGAACTCTAAATTCTTAATATTATCTAAAAATTCTGAAAAAGATTTTGATTCAGAAAGTGGTTTTGTGGATTTAATCACCCCTCCTGAAAGGGTTCCTATCCATAGAAAACCTTTGCTATCCTCAAGTACTGAATTTATTCTGCTGTAGTTATTTTTTTGTTTATCAAGAATATCAATATTAATTGAGTAAAAGTTATTCTGAACAGGATTATAAATGTTTAGACCTTCGTCCAGTGTCCCAACCCAAATCGCTCCGGATAGTTTTTTTGATTCATGAAGGCTCATTACTCTATTGTTACTCAGACTAGTATTATTAAAAGGTTGGTAGTAGTATCTTTTAACAATCTTTCTTGTTGGATCAATTTTGTTTAAGCCGTTCCATGTTCCAATCCATAGATTTTTGTTTTTGTCTGTACAAATTGCTGTAACAAGGTTATCGCTGATAGAGTTTTTATTTTTGGGATCATGCTTAAAATGAGAAAATTTTTTTGGATCAGGATTAAAGAGATTTACACCGCCACCGTAAGTCCCTGCCCACATCATTCCGGATTTATCTTGAAGTAGACATATCATGTCATTGTTGCTTAAAGAATTTGGATCTGATTTGCTATTTGAAAAATAAACAATATCACCAGTATTTGGATTTACTTTATTAATTCCGCCACCCCAAATCCCTATCCATATGTTGCCTTCTTGATCCTCATAAAGATCATTAGTGCTTATACCGCTTAGTTTAGAATTCTTTTTTAGTAGCGATTCAATTTTACGAAACTTGATATTAGCCGGGTTTTCCTGCTGAAGCTCCTCTTTCAGAATAATGTTAACACCACCTGAGTCGGTTCCAACCCACAAATTTCCTTTGCTGTCGGAAAGGAAACATCGTATGTAATTATCGTTTATAGAAAATTTGTTTCTTTCGTCTTCAAAAAACTTTTTAAAAATAATTTCATTTTTGTTTTCGGTCAGTAAATTTAATCCGTCAAGTGTACCAATCCATAATTGTCCAAAGTAGTCGGGGGTTATCCTATAAACAGAATTACTTGATATTGATTTGTTATTGGAAGCATCGTGAAAAAATTTTTCGAATTTAATTTCTGCAGGTTTCGATAAGTTATTTTTGGCTTTTACTAATTTATTGAGTCCGCTGAAATAAGTACCAAACCAAAGATTCCCGTTTTGGTCTTCCGCTATGCTGGTAATAAAATTTCCACTTATCGAATTTTGATCTAAATCATTTTTTCTGAAGCTTGAAAAATTTTCTTTTTCTCTATTAAATAAAGATAAACCTCCGCCGTTTGTACCAACCCACAAATTTAAGTCACTGTCTTCAAAAATTACAGACACATAATTATTGCACAATGAAGTAGTATCACTACGGTCGTTTCTAAAAATCTTAAAATCATATCCATCATATCTATTCAATCCATCTTGAGTGGCAATCCAGATAAATCCTTTACTGTCTTGCATTACATCGGTAACAACGCTTTGAGATAATCCTTCTTCAATTGTGAGGCGGTTGAATTTGATATTGTAATTTTGAGCGTAAAAATTTCCGGCAACAATCAAAAAATAAATAACAAATGATATTAGTGTATGTTTATGTCTTTTTAATTCGAACATAACTAAATTGATAGACTTTTATTTTATAGCATAAAAAATGTAAAAGTTACACATTAAATTATATGAATAAATAGAATATTATTTCACACTCAAAATTACCAATTTTACCAAGAATAATCTCTTTGTTTTTTTATTAATTCTTTATGGTGTAAAGTAATAAATATTTGAGTTATCACTACCGGCAATAATTCCTGATCCATCTTCCGAAATCTGCATAGGCCAGCTCATGGTTGTCTTTGTTGTGTACATCCATTCACATTTTTTTTCTTTGATATTCAAAAGGTAGAAATGGCCAGGTGTTCCATCGGGGTGGCCATCAGCAATAGTCAGATAATTAGCAGCCCCGTCAAAGGTACAAGAATTTGGGTTTCTTAGAGTATTAAATTTCCATTTTAGTACCGGGGTTGTGCCAACAGTTTCTATTAAATAAGCCAGTCCTGCATCGCCGTCGTTGCTTAATGCAGCTGCGTATTTACCATCGCTTGAAACAGCAACTCCGTAAAGAGCTTCTTTGCTACTTATTTGATATGACCAGTACGGTTTTGGATCCGTTGCAAAATTGCTTGTTTCAAAAAGATAGAAACATCCTTTCGAACCTCCTGCAATAAACCAGTCGCCATTTGAAGTTATCTGCATTGTATGACAAAAACCTCCGCAAGTTAATAGCCATTTACCTTTTTCCGTAAGTTTCCCGTTTTTGTTTTGAAGCAAGTAAACACAACCGCTGTAATCGCTAAATATTACCCATGTGCCGTCGCCGCTGATTGAACAACTTATTACTTCATTGCTTTTGCCGGTTAATTTATATGTGTCTGTTAATTCATATTTGCCTTCCTTAAGCGTGAAGAGATACAATGATTCCGCGCCGGCGATTAAACTGCTGCCATCGGATGTAAGTTGAACTTTATTTACTCTTGTTTGTGTCGAATGTTGCAGAAGTTTTTTACCCGAATCTGCATCAAAAGCGCTTATGAATCCGGAATAGGGGTTAGACGAGTACCATCCTCCCGAAGCAGCGTATTTTCCGTCGTTTGAAATATCAACCCAATAAACACCTTGCCATCCTTCAAAAACATCGCTCCACAAAAGTTCTCCTAAATTTGAATAACAGTAAATCCCAAAATCGTTGTATTCGCTTGCGGATTTATTACGTCCGCCGTAACCGTGGTAAAAAGTGCCGCCCACAGCTTTACTGCCGTCGCCTGAAATTGCTACCGAATTAATATATGTTCCCGGATTAGGCGCATGTGCCCAAGTATATTCTTTTGACGCGCAAGTGTTTTGGTTTGTACTCATTTTAGCCCTCGTTTTATTAGTATTCATTGAACCCCATGAGAGACTATCGTAAAAATCTACTCAATTTTTAGCTCAAATAAAGCAATTTTAATTAAATAATTGTAAATGATTTCGGATGTCTTGGCTGATTATTTTCCGGAGTCTCAACGATCACAAAAATCTAATCAACTTTAAATCCAAAATGTTGACTTATTCTCAGTTATACGCTACATTTAAATAGTGAACAAACGAGCACTATTAAATGTTATGAAAGATAAATCTATTAGTCTGAGAATTAAAGAAATTCATCCCATTGAAGTTGGGAAGGAAGATAAACTGCCTTTACTTTATCCTAAGGTGTCAGCAGGGTTTCCATCGCCTGCAGATGATTTTTTGCAAGAGAAATTGACTCTCAGTGAAATTCTGATTCTAAATTCCTCAACTTCCTTTTTTGTAAATGTTGAGGGAAATTCTATGAAGGACGTTGGTATTTTTGACGATGATATGCTGATAGTCGACCGATCAGCAGAAGCGGGTGATGCAAGCATTGTTGTGGCGGCTGTAAACGGGGAATTAACTGTAAAGCGTGTTGAAAGAAAAAGAGGAAAATTGTTTTTGATGCCGGAGAATGCTGCTTACAAACCAATCGAAATTAATGAAGAAACTGAACTCAAGATTTGGGGAGTAGTTACACACTCAATCCATAAATTTTGTTGAGAAAAATGAAAAAGATATTTGCCCTTGTAGATTGCAATAATTTTTATGCTTCATGCGAAAGAGTGTTTCGTCCTGATTTGGAAGGAGTCCCGATTGTCATTCTTTCAAACAATGACGGTTGCATTATTTCCCGTTCGCAGGAAGCGAAAGATATGGGAATCCCGATGGGCGCGCCTTATTTCAAGACCCCTTTGCCTGTAAATGTAAAAGTATTTTCTTCAAACTACGGACTTTACGGAGATATGTCGCAAAGGGTGATGGAAATACTCGAAGACTTTACCGACGGTGTCGAAGTTTACTCTATTGACGAAGCCTTTTTGGATTTTACCGGATTGAATCATGTTGATTTAACTGGATACGCCACAAGTATGAGAAAAAAGATCAGAAAAGGATTGGGGATTCCAATTAGCGTCGGAGTTGGGGAATCGAAGACTTTGGCGAAGGTTGCTAACAAAGTTGCCAAAAAGGATAAAAGCCTGAATGATGTTCTCAACCTTGTAAATTATCCACAAATTGACGAACTATTGAAGACAATTGAAGTCGCTAACATTTGGGGAATTGGGTGGAGAACAGCAAAAAAAATGAATAAGTACGGGATAATTAACGCAAAGCAGATAAAATATCTCGATGAAAAATGGGCATTAAAAAAATTCACCGTTACTGGTTTACGTACGGTTTTGGAATTGAGAGGGCAATCATGTGATTACAAAGACGGTATTCCGGAAATCAAAAAGGGGATATGTAATTCGCGTTCTTTCGGCAGAGCGGTTTACTCACTCGAGGACCTGTGTGAAGCCGTTTCTGATTACGTCAGTACCGCGGCAGAAAAACTAAGACGGCAAAAATCAGTAGTGAAAACTTTGCTTGTGTATTTGCGAAGCCACAACATTGAAGAACATAACTATTATTCGAAATGGGCGAACATGAAACTGCCGAGGGCAACGGATGATACACTCGAACTAATTCATTTCGCAAAAGAGGGTATGAAAAGAATTTTTAAAGACGGGCTCAAATACAAAAAAGCCGGGGTTATTTTAACAGAATTAATCCCTGTTGATGAAGCACCGAAGGATATTTTTGACACCGACGAAAATTTGCAAAAAAAGGATCAGCTTATGTTCGCCTTGGACAAAGTTAATCACAAATACGGCTGGAAAAAGCTTCGTGTTGCCGCCGCCGGGGTAAAACAAGACTGGTGGATGAAAAGTGAAATGCGTTCCCCAGACTACACTACAGATTGGAAGCAAATTCCAACTGTAAAGGCTAAATAACGGGATTTTAAATTTTAGCTGTTTGCATTCTTCATTTTGATGCCCTCCCAAACTATGAACACCCATCCAATTAAAAAGCTCATCCCCCCAAACGGCGTTATAATAGCAAAGAAGGTTTGTCCGGTTATCGTGTACAAATAAAGTGAGAACGAAAATAAAATTATCCCCACGCTTAAAAAGATGAATGGCCATTTGAATAATTTATTTGTCAGCGCGATAGCCAAAATTACTGCCGAATGAATTAAGTGATACATTACCCCGGTTTTGTAAACATCCAGCATTTGTTCGTTTAAGGAATTTTTTAACGCATGGGCCCCAAAAGCGCCGAATGCAACTGCCAGAAAGCCAAACAACCCGGCTGAAATTAATTGATATCTCTTCATAAATGTGTGATGTTTAATGATAAAATAAAAGAAGCAATTTCATGTTTTTTGATGTCAATTTCTATTTCAAAAAAGAGACATCTGTTTTACACCCGGATTCCTAAAATGTGCAGCCGACAAAGGTGGTACCGAGTTATTGATTCCAGCTTTGATTCTCGAAATACGAAAAAGATCGGCAATTTGATCGGCTAAAACTCCAGTCCCTCTTCCTCTTACGTGAAAAGTAGAGTCGTACAATTTGCCGTTGTACGACTCTGTCAACCGATTCAGCACTTTCTTTTTTCTGTCTGGGAAATTTTTTTCAAGCCAACCTTCAAACAGTTCTTTTAGTGCAAAAGGCAAGCGTAGCAAAACGTATCCGGCACGAGTTGCTCCAGCATTTGCTGCTTGTTTTAAGATTTCCGGCATCTCTTCGTCCGTTAATCCTGGGAGAATCGGTGCAACCATTACACCAACCGGGACTCCGGCTTTCGCTAATTGTTCAATTGCTTTTAATCGGAGGTGGGGTTTTGACGTCCGCGGTTCCATTACAGAAGCTAACTTATTATTCAAAGTTGTTACGGAAAGAAAAACGACTGCTGCGTTGAATTTAGCCAGTTCGCTCAGAAGGTCAATATCTCTCGTAACAAGAATGTTTTTTGTCACGATGCCCACCGGATTACGAAAATCTAAAAGTACCTTTAAACAGCTTCGTGAAATTTGAAGATGTTTTTCAATTGGCTGGTACGAGTCCGTATTTCCGCTGAGCATTATTGCTTGCGGTTTGTATTTTTTTGACGCTAATTCTTTGCGCAGTAATTTTGGCATTTCCTTTTTTACAAAGATTTTCGTTTCAAAGTCCAACCCTAGTGATAAACTTAAATATTCGTGAGTTGGCCGGGCATAACAGTAAATACATCCGTGCTCGCAACCCCGATAAGGATTTATGCTGGCGCTTCCACCGAGGTCCGGACTGTCGTTATAAGCGATAACGGTCTTTGATGTATCAACGAAATATTCTGTCTGCGGTTTACAAACTTCTTCATCCGGTTCTTCACTTTCCGGTACATATTCAATTTTTTCAAATCTGTTCGTGGGGTTATCGATTGTACCGCGACCTTTGGCAGATTTTCTCCGCAGGGTTTTCTCAATTCCCATGGTTGTTTCCTTTCCGGCGAAGCCGTAGTTATTGTTTTTTTTTGATTTGCAGTTACTGAAGTTCTATAAATCGCTGAGTTTATATGAAATGTAAGTTTCAAATCACCATACGAATGTATGGTATAATATTGAAAAATTCAAGTGTATAATCTTCGAAAATTATAATTGTTGAAGAAGGTTTTTACAGAAAAATTTTATATTTGAATTCCCTTAATAACGTGGTAAATACATGAATATTGAAGTAAAATCTTTTAATGGTGATGACGCTAAAAAATATGTAAATGATCTAGCTAAGCTTAGGATTGAGATTTTCAGAGAGTTTCCTTATTTGTACGAAGGAAATATGGAATATGAAGAAGAATATTTATCAACTTTTATTGAGGCCAAAGACAGCATACTTGTTTTAGCATTTGACAATGAAAAAGTTATCGGTGCTTCCACCGGGTTGCCGTTAGAAGAGGAGACAGAAAATATTCAGCAACCGTGGAGAGACAATAGTTATGACATCGGTAAAATTTTCTATTTTGGGGAATCTGTGTTAAAAACAGAATACCGGGGAAAAGGAGTTGGTGTTAAATTTTTTGAGCATCGTGAAAAATGGGCTAGCTCATTAAACAGATTTAATATTTTTACTTTTTGCGGGGTGATTCGGCCTGATGATCATTCAAAAAGACCTGCTGATTGGATACCGCTGGATAAATTTTGGCAAAATAGGGGATACAAAAAAAAAGATAATTACATTTGCGAAATACCCTGGCAGGAAATCGGAGAAAAAGAAGAAACACCTAAAAAACTTTTGTTTTGGTTTAAGGAAATTAAATAAATCTAGAATTTGAAATTATACTCCATGTTAATTCCAAATATATTTTGTTCAAAATCCTTTTCTCTAGCAATTCTATCTTTATTTCCTTCAATTGTGCTTGAAGAATTTCGCATGTTCCAAGTGTAGAAAAAACTAGTCGTAAATGCTCTTGAAATCTTAAATCCATAATTGATGTTTGCACGATATACAAAATCATATCTTCCTGTATGTAAAGGATCAAATTTATAATAAACGTTTGTCGTATAGTAGCGCCTATTATACTTACCAGATAATGAAATTTTTTGACTTAAACCAAACATTCTGGGGAGTGCAAAACTCAATCTGAGACTAAAAATATATTCATCGAAAGAAGGATCCACATATTTTTCTCCAGCTTCTAGGGGTAAACTTGCTAATTGGTCTGCTTTTGAGCGTACATATCGATAACCAGCATTTAGTTTTACTCTCTTTGACAATGATTGGTAAATTTTTATTCCGTAGAGTAGGTTATACGCGTCATATTCGGAGAAGTATTCATTGTAAAAATACTCCATATATGAGAATTCTAACCGGAGTTTTGTTGATGATGTCATTGAGTTCTGTACGTAAACACTATAATCATTTTTTGTGAATTCGAATGGTCTAAATATATCATCCTGATCATCCTGAAGAGCTGTTAAGTCGGCATTTTTATAGTGACGCACGTAAAAATTTGGAATCTTAGAGAATGTAAAATTAAAAAAACAGTTTTTGCTTAAATACTGTCTAAAACCTATTCCATAAACAACAAAATCTTTTACAGGATTATCCATATAAAACTTTGAATTTGCTTTTGCAAAAAATCGAGTATTTAGTTTACCAAACATTGGATACCGGTACTTGAATTCGACTGTATTTTGAATAAGAAAAGCATCAAGAGAATTAATCTTAAATCGTTCCGGCTCTTCGCCGTTATTGAATCTATCGATATATTTTTCTGAATATTTGAGTATGTTATCATTATAACTACTTTTTACGCTAATACTTAATTCCCAATGTTTAACTTTTTTTTTCTTCTTCTGCTTTTTTTTGGCAAACACATCATCTGAAATTCCTGTCATTATCAATAACAGAATCACAAAAAACATAAACTGGGGATGTGTCTTTTTACTCATTTTGATTTTCATATTGTCTTTACTCCTCTAATGTAACATCAATTTTGGGAAATAATAGTTTTGCCAATAATGTTTGCTTATCCTGATCAAGCGGTAACACTTCGTATTCATGCCTGCCGTAAGGAACATTTATAACAATTTCCTGTGCCTTTCCTGGAATTAGCTCACTGTTTTTCAGGTAAGTTGTCACATCTGATTTAACTGTTCCGAGGAAAAATGTGTTTAAAATCTGGCCACTCTCTTTTACTTGAATTCTATAGTTTATTCTCCCTTCCATTTTGTAATCAATTTCGGCTCTTGTAAGGATGCGGATTTCTGTGGGTCCAATTACATTAAATTTTAGAGGTTGTTTTTGGGAGAATCTATAGTAATGGTTAATATTCTCTTTAGTGACTAGATTCATAGGTTCATTTGGATAATCAGGTGCCAGTGCTACCCATGACTGTTTTTCCAATTGCTTCTTTGTTACACGATATCTGGCAGCAACATTAGGGTTTTCATTTCCTTTATAAAACTCGATATTATGATTCCCCCGTCCAACCTCTATAAAGAACTCATTTTTCTTGCCCGGAATACCTAGTTTACCATTTTGGTAAACTGCATATTTTGTTCTTTCTACATTGTTAAATTTTTTGGAGCTTAATTTCCCACCGTTAATCCGATAATTAATTGTATAATCAATCTGATCAACTTCACCAACTTTAAATCTTGGCCTTGTAATAATTCTTATTTTAGCCGGTCCCTTTAAATTTATTTGTGCGGGGTTATTTGTATAAAGTGGATAATATGTTCTCGATTTCCCGGAAATTATAATTTTAACTTTGGAATCAATATTTTTAGGAATCTTTGTTCTCTGCTGTGCACTGGCTATTAAAGTCATTGAAACCATTAAGCATACCATTAAAAATTTATTCAACATTATAGTTCACCTTTATTATTATTAGCTGTTTCGATTTAATTCTATGTTTGTGGTACTTTTTCCTCTCCAAGCTTATGTCGCTGCTTTTCTTTGTAATAAACAAACATTATGGCTGAAGCAAGAAAGGCAGTA
>JANQIV010000127.1 GCA_028282005.1 Melioribacteraceae bacterium
CTTGGAAAAATTTCCATATAAATTAATTTTAAAAATGTTGATTTTCCCACTCCGCTTTTGCCGATCAAAAAGACAAACTCGCCTTCATTCAACTGAAAATTTAAATCACTAAAAACCGGCTGATTTGCATAACTAAATTCTACATCTTTGAATAGAAGCATTTTTATTCCTTATGCTGAACTATAAATTGAACTCTTTCACATTCATTATTTGCATCAACAAAAGTGAAAGCTTCGTAACAATCGCGAACTATTAACCCACAATTATAAATAACTTCAAAGTATTCTTCAAAATCATAAATTCTTTGTTTATGAATTTCCTTTATTTTTTGACCGGACTCAAGTGTTAATTCAAAAAAGTTGTAGTGAATTTTTTCAAGTTTATCATATTCACTTTTTTGTTTGTACTTAATTCCGTTAAACTTTCCTTTTCTGTTTAATCGTTTGAGATTTATAATGCTGTTTTTTTCTAAACTTGCATCAAATGTGAATATACCATTTTCACTTAATATATTCTTCACCTCCAAAAATAAGTGCTCTAAAGATTCTTTTTCAGTTAGATAATTGATACTATCAAAAGTAGAAAAAATAAGATCATATTTATTCTTAAATGGAAGTGAAGTCATACTGCAACAAACTTTAGGTAATTGAACTGAATTATTTTGCAGCATCGATAATGAATTGTCTGTCAAAATAATATTGCTAAACTTCTTGAAGATAAGTTTACCCATCAGGCAATTTCCTGATGCTAATTCCAGGACATTATTTGGAGTCTCATTATAATCATAATATATATCAATAATGTAATCGGTCCAATCACTGTAGTCAATCGATCTCATCAGATGATTATAAACAAGCGATAGATAATGGTAAGGAGTATTGTTCATTAACTCAAGCGATTATTTACAATTTTTTCCGCTGCCTTAAATGCTTCAGATATACTTGATTCATCTGCAGCATTTTTACCTGCAATATCAAATGCTGTCCCATGGTCTGGAGATGTCCTTACTATAGGTAAACCTGCAGTAAAGTTAACGCCACTATTAAAGTTCATCATTTTAAAGGGGATTAAAGCTTGGTCGTGATACATTGCGATAAAGCAATCATAATTCTTATAAACTTTGTTTGCAAAAAAAGCATCCGGTACAAATGGCCCGTGAATGTTTTCATTTGATAAGCTTTCAATTGCGGGAATTATTTTTGATTTTTCTTCTTTTCCGATTCTGCTATTTTCACCAGCATGCGGATTCAAACTTAAAACTGCAATTTTAGGATTTTTTATTTTAAAATCTTCTCGTAAAGAATTCAGTGTTATTTTAGTTGTATTTGCAATTTTTGTTTTGGATAACAAAGTTGATACTTTACTGATAGGTTCATGAATTGTAACCAGTGTGCAAATAATCCTTTTTGAATAAAAGAGCATCAGAAAATTTTTAACTCCATACCATTCGGCAAGTAATTCTGTGTGACCCGGGAAATTAATTTTAGCTAATGCAAATGCCGTCTTAGAAATAGGAGCTGTAATAATTGCATCTGCTAATTTTTTATCAATTGTTTTAAGGGAATATTCAATTGATTTAAGACTAATCTTTCCTGAAGCTGAAGTTGGGTAACCAATCTTTCGACTTACTTTTCCCATGTCAATTACTGAAATAACTTCAGAATTTTCAGAAATCTTTTCATTTTTTTTGAGTATCTCAAATTGAAATTTTGGCGAGATATTGGAAAGCTCATCAATAAATACACTTTGAGGACAACAGAAAATAAGCTTGTATTTTTCTGGCTTGTAAACCTTGTTAAAAGCTTTCACGCAGATTTCGGGACCAATCCCGTTAACATCTCCGCAAGTAAATATGAATTTATTCATTATCCTTTAACTAAAGAAAAATTTCCCAAGCCTGTGTTGTCTACAAAGACAAACCTTTTACCTAGATTTTCGTAACTCCAGATTTCCAAAATATTGTTTGATTCATTATAGCTTCTTTCAACGTTATCAGGCTTTCCATACTTAATGTAGATTTTTCCTCTGTCTGTTTTTGCACCGTTTCTGTTGCTTGGTGTACTATATTCATCTAAGCAAAAATCAGCTCTTCTATAGAATTCATCCATTGCTTCATTAAACGGCGTTTCACTGTCGGGATCATATTTCTCCCAAAACTCAAATAATCTTTTTTTAAATTCTTCTTTGGGGCCATCTAATACTTTATCTATTTCCCGGTCATTAGCAATGTATCTTAAAAGTCTTGCCGCAAATTCGTCATTACTTAATGATCTCGGCCTATCAAACCACCCAACATTTTTAACAAACTCTTCTTCAAGTTCATCCCCTGAAATTTTTATACTTACCATTCCCTCTTTTAGTAAATGGGAAAAATTATTTAGTGAGTATAACTTTAATTTACTTCCGTTTTCTGATTCTTTCAAGACAATATTATTGTCACAATCTTCTATCAAAATCTTTTTAGTACCTAAATACTCTAATTTGTCCGATACAATAATTTCGTCTTTTTGTAAAACTTCGACATCTATTTCATCAATTTCATTGTTTTGAAGAGCAAACAAAAGAGTTTCATTTGTTAGCCCAAAAGGAATTACTCCCTCATGATTTATTAATCTGAAATCGGAACCATCCCCACATTTGGCTTTCTGTGAAGAGATAACTATCGGTTTCAAGACAGAAAATTCACTTTCCGAATTTATTTCAATTTTAATTGGCTTCAGACGGTAATTCGAATTTATGTTTGTAAGTTTCAATTCAGGAATTATTGTGTAATTACCTTCTTTCAAATCTAAAGAAATTAAACCTTGTAAGAAGTCTTTCCCGGATTCTGTAAATTTATAATCTTCCACAACAATAGATTTATTTGTCGATTCCCTTTTATATAGTTCATCTTCTTTTTTAATTGTGAAAAGAATATTTAAACCGGCTTTATAATTATTACCGGCTTTTGTAAACAATAAATTTTTAAACGGGATTTTGTACGATATAAAACATTTATAATGATCACCAAAAGGCAATACATTTTTTTCAAATGTAATCGGCTTTTGAATGAACGGAGCTGGTTTATCTCTTCTTTGCTGAGGTCTTTGATTACTATATTGTGCAAAAG
>JANQIV010000136.1 GCA_028282005.1 Melioribacteraceae bacterium
TGCAAAAACACTTTTAAACGAAGTACCGGGAATAGGCTCAACAGTTAGAATTCATCCGCTTGGCGATATGATTACCCGTTATGAAGATATTTATTTTAACGAAGATAAAATCATAAGCGTCGATTCAAATTTTTTCAGCTTCTTTAGCTTTAAATTGCTTGAAGGAAATCCCGAACAAATTTTAAAGAATCCCAACAGCGTTGTCCTTACTAAATCGACTGCAAGAAAATACTTTGGCGAGATCTCACCTATTGGGGAAATAATTAAGATCGGTGAGGATAAAATAGAAACACGTAGTGAATACTCTTATAAAAAAAATTACAACAGCCTTCACAAAGTAACCGGAATTGCCGAAGATCATCCTAAAAATTCTCATATAGAATTTGACATGGTAACATCAATAAGCTCAATACCTGCAGTAGAGTTTTTTGATTGGAGCTGGATATGGATGCAGGTAGTTACTTATGCCAAAGTTGAAAACAAAATGCTTCTTCCCCGGATTGAAGAAACTTTAAAAAAACTAGTTACGGAAAAAGCACCGGCCGCATTTGACAGAGTTGGATTCTCTTACGAGGATTTGATAAATAACAACGGCAAATGGGATTTCCCTTTTCAGCCTATGAATGATATTTACTTAGGTTCATTTGAAATCGGCAACCGGCTAGGCCCTCTTGGTAATAAAAACTATATCTACATATTAACATCAATTGCATTTTTTATTTTGATTCTTGCGTGTGTAAACTTTATGAATTTAACAACTTCAAAATCCCTTTCCCGTTCAAAGGAAATCGGCGTTAGAAAAGTTTTAGGTTCAGACCGCACTAAACTTATAAAACAATTTCTTGCAGAATCAATTTTCTTCAGTTTTATTTCAACGATAATAGCTTTGGCGATTGTGTTCTTAGCTTTTCAATATTTTGAAAATTTGTCGGGCAAAGAATTCGCTTTTGATTCAATAATGACAGCTAAAAATATTCTTCTTCTATTTGGATTTGTTTTTACTGTAGGAATTCTAGCGGGAAGCTATCCCGCTATGTTTTTATCATCTCTTAAACCTGCGTTGGTATTAAAAGGCGGTGATTCGCTTAAGATATCAAACTTAAGTTTCAGAAATATTCTCGTAGTATTTCAATTTTCAGTTTCAATTTTTTTGATAATCTCCACGCTTATAATCAATAAGCAGATTGATTTGTTTACAAACAAAGATTTGGGGTACGACAAAGAAAATATACTGGTTGTAGATAATAGGAATAATAAATTGGGTGAAAAGTTCGAGTCATTCAGATCTTCACTAATAAATAATTCCGGCATCGAAAATGTTTCGATTTCTACCGGTGTGCCTTCTTTAAGCTGGTGGCAAGATTATTACAAAGTAGAAGGCAAAGGCGATGAACAATTTGAAATTGCATCTTATCACACAGATGAAAATTTAATAAGTACGCTCAATTTTGAAATCGTGAAAGGACGCGGTTTTGAAAAAGAATATTCCAACAATAGATCGGTAATACTTAACGAAACAGCAGTTAAAAATTACGGTTGGGATAACCCGATCGGCAAAAGGGTTTTATACCCTGGAGGAGGTGAGTTTGAAGTAATCGGAGTAGTTAAAGATTTCAATCACGCATCTCTTTACCAGGAAATGTTTTCAATGGGTTTGTTTCATATTTCATCTGCTTTTCCGTACAATCCAAATTCATTTGTTGTTATAAAACTCAATGGAAAATCAATAACAGAAAGTATAGCCTTAATTGAAAACAAATGGGAAGAGTTTGTACCTGACAAACCTTTTGAATTTACTTTTATTGACGAAACAATACAGCAGCAATATACAGCTGAGACAAAGCTCAGCAGGCTCTTTTTAATTTTTTCAAGTTTGGCAATGTTAATAGCCGGC
>JANQIV010000215.1 GCA_028282005.1 Melioribacteraceae bacterium
GATATCTCATTTGCCAGCTTGTTGAAAAATTCAGGCCAGCGATTATATCCGTAATCTTTTCCGTGTCTGACAATAACAGTTTTAGTAAAAGGCGAAACATAGATAAATTGACCTAGGTTGCCCTCTGCATAAAAGTCATCGGGCCCCTGGTAACGGTTGAATATCCACCAATAATATGCGTAAGATAATTCTCTGTAAATATTACGCAGTTCGGGTTTGTTCAAATTAATTTGTGTTGATTCTTTAACATACTCTTCTGAGATTATCTGTTCATTTTCCCAAATTCCGTTATTCAGGAAAAGCCGGCCGAACTTTAAGAAATCTATTGCTCGGGCATTAATTCCACTCTCCATTTTTTCAAACCCGTTTTCGTCAAGGCTCCAGCTAGCCGGGAATTCTGCTCCCAACGGTTTCCATATTTTTTCCTCTAAATATTTTGCTACTGCCATCCCGGTAGCACGTTCCAAAATAATTCCGATAAGCAACGGATTTATATTATTGTATTCGAAGCGTTTACCGGGTGACTCATGAGCTGAAAAATCCAAAGCATATTCGCGTAAATCCGGGCTGTAATATGATTTCGCATCATCGCCAAATAGTTCGCTTTCGTCATCGTATTTAATGCCCGATGTCATTGTAACTAAAGATTTAATTGTCAAATCCCTGTGGGCTTTTCTGCTTACTTCCGGGATATACTTCAATACCGGGTCGTTTATACTTATTATATGGCCTTCGTCAATGGCAATGCCCACCAAAGCCGATGTAATAGACTTTGAAGTAGAAAACGAAGTATTAATGGAACCCCTGTTATATCCGTTAAAATATTTTTCATAAACAATTGTGTCGTTTTTCAAAATTGTAAAAGCAGTAGTTTGGGTTGATATTAAAAAATCCTCAAAGTTGGAATTTGACGAAATATTATATTTTTCACTGAACTGATCATTGATAGATTCGAAATTAAATTTTGTATTATCCTTTGGGAAAATAAAGGGATTACCGGAGCTGCTGATTTTTCTCTCCGGAAAAATTTTGTAATCTTCAATTGAAGGATAATTGTAATAAAGAGCTCTTGTTAAATAAAAAGAATTACGGATTGCAAAAATTAAAACCACAAAAACTGCAACAGAAAACCAGATTATATATTTTTTCAATTGATGTTCCCCCGAATTATCGTTTTAGTTTGAGACGGAATTTTAACAATATTTCTCGGTGAATTCTATTTTTAGTAGTTCGGAATTCTGATTTCGAACGGAGTTATGTAGCTCAAACATAACCATTGGCAGAGGGTGTTCTTGATTCTGCGTCATGGTGCGACCATGACGCCCTTGTTTTTTCAATAAGAGATTTTAACTTATCTTACCCCTGGGAGGTCACGGTCGCACCGTGACCGGAAACTTTACGCCATCTCAATCCCGGCATAATCAGAATCCACTTTTATCACGGAATGATCATTTAATAAATAGTTCCTCGCACTGGAGTATTTATAATCCTCGGGTTTATCAGCAAGTCCGGCTTTTACGGGATTATAGTGAATATATTTTAGTTTTGTCCAGAACATTTTTTCATTTCGAATCACTTCATCGTCAAAACGTTTCATCCATAGTTTTCTGTCCTGGTCGTTTATTCCTTTTGCTTCATCCACAAAGATACTTTCTAATTTGTTGCTTTTGTCGGTTCCAATTTTTATCAAATATTTGCCAGGCTGTGAACTTTTTTATGACACGCATTATATCTGAGATTGTACCGAGTTTGGGTTCGACTTTCACAATCCAGTGAAAGTGGGTTGGCATTATCACGTAAGCTAGTATGTTGAATTGGTACTTTTTCTGGTAGTGTTTGATGTTGCTGATTAGTATATCACAAAACGGGTGATGAGAAAAGATTGGAGTGAATCTTACAACAGTTGTGGTTACAAAGAAAAATTGTTCGTTTACTAAATTTTGTCTTCCTCTTCTTACCATTTTTATTTTCGTAGTTTTCGTGGGCTTTTTGTGTCACAGCTTGTCCCGTTCCTCGGGAGTGCGACCGTGACATCTTTGCAAAATTTATGATTCTGATTCCTCGTTTTTATCTTCATTTAGTATTAACCATTTGAAAAATTCTTTTCCTTTATCTGAAATTTTTGCTGCACTACTTTCTAGATTGATCAATCCAAATGTAACTGCGTTTGCTAAATTTGGAACAGAATCTACATGAACTGCATTGTGCCTTAGTAGTCTATCTTGTCTTTCTATGAAATCATTTAATAACCCCGAATCTTTTAATTGACTGAACTCGTCTGTTATATCATTTGTCTTGTTTTTTAATTTATCAATATTAGTTCGTAACGAAGAAATTTCTTTTTCCTTTTGAAAAATTTCTTTTTCTTTTGCCAATAATTGCTTTTGTGTTTCAACGTCTCCCCCTTGAAGTGATAGATATTTAGACCATATAGCTGAAATTAATTGACCTAACTGGATTTTGCTATAATCATATGGCATTAGATGAAGAAGATCATCTGTTAGCTCGGGATATCGGTTGCTTATTTCTTCGTAGGTTTTTTGAGAATCGAAAATTGAGATAATTTTATTTAAATCGAAATTGTTACCTTTTTTAGATTCTTCGCGTAGAACATGCTTAATTTCTCTATCCACCCATGAAGATTTTAATGATTTTTCTGTGAAAAATATTAGTGCAACATCAGCTTTATCAAGGCCATCTCGAAAGATTGATTTACGCAGATTGTCACCAGGAACAATTTTTCTTTTATCGATCCAAATGTTGATATAACATTCTTCTAAATCGCTTACAATTGGTTCAATATATTTTTCTTTGTCTTCTGATGAATGACTTACAAAAACAAGTACTGATTTTCCCATGACATTTTTCCAAATTATTGGATTGAACAATTATTAAATGAAATATGTTGTAATATTAAAATATTGGAATAAAAAATTCAATTCTCAACTTTTGTTTTTTATAGAGATGCTTTGATGAGAGAAATAAGAACCTCCGAAGCGTTGCGCTCCGGAGGTTAGAAAGGGCTATTTTATTTAGACATCAACGTGTACGTTGTTCAATCTGGTTGGACCGGCATTTTTAACATCTTCTGATACGCCAGCTTCAAATAGTTTGAAGTTCTCAATAAAGCGTGCGGCTAAAGCATCATATTTTTGCCAGTATTCGTTTTTATCACCCCATGAGTTTGAAGGCTCTAAAACTTCTTCCGGAACATTTGCACAGCATAAAGGCACTTCAAAACCAAAGAGTTTGTCTGTTCTGTAATCAACATTATCCAATTGTCCTTCTAGTGCAGCGTTCAGTAAATTGCGTGTGTGGCGAATGCTTATTCTTTTGCCAACGCCGAACCTTCCGCCGACCCAGCCGGTGTTTACAAGCCAAACGTTTACATCGTGTTTAAGCATTCTTTCTTTCAGCATTTGTGCGTAATCAAACGGATGCCTAACCATAAACGGTGCACCGAAGCATGCGCTGAAAGTAATCTGAGGTTCAATTCCCAAACCGATTTCTGTACCCGCAATTTTTGATGTGTAACCGCTGATGAAATGATACTGTGCCTGCTCTGGATTAAGTTTCGCAATCGGAGGCATAACGCCGGAAGCATCACAAGTTAAAAAGATCACATTTTTCGGATGTGTGTGCACATGTCCTTCTTCCACAAGATTCGGGATAAAATCAACCGGGTAAGATGCTCTTGTGTTTTCGGTCAGCATATCATCGTCAAGATCAATTTTTCTTGAGATTGGATCATAAACCACGTTCTCTAAAATTGTACCGAATCTTTTTGTGGTTGCATAAATTTGCGGTTCGGCCTCTGCGGAAAGCCTTATAACTTTAGCGTAGCAGCCACCTTCAAAATTGAATACACCTTCGGAGCTCCATCCGTGCTCGTCATCGCCGATTAATTTTCTTTTCGGGTCAGCTGACAAAGTAGTTTTTCCAGTTCCGCTCAAGCCGAAGAATAATGCTGCTTCACCGTCGTCGCCAACGTTTGCTGAACAGTGCATTGGAAGAACATCTTCAAATGTAAGAAGGAAGTTGAGTACAGTGAAAACTGATTTTTTAGTTTCTCCGCCGTAAAGTGTGTTTGCGATGATCGCTGTTCTTTCAGCAAAATTTAGAATGATCCCGGTTTCGGATCTTGTTCCGTCCATTTTAGGATCAAGTTTGAAACCCGGTAAATTTATAACTGTAAATTCCGGGATAAAATGTTTTAGCTTGTCTCTATCGTCAGTTGTGATGAACATATTTCTGGCAAACAAGCTGTGCCAAGCTTTTTCTGTAATAATTCTAACCGGAAGTTTATACTCATCATCTGCGCCTGCGTAGCAGTCCTGCACAAATAATTCTTCGCCCTGGCAGTATGCCTGAACTCTGCCCCAGATTGAGTTGAATTTTTCAGATGCAATTGGCCTGTTGTATTCGCCCCACCAGATTTTGTCTTCTGTTGAAGGTTCTTTTACAACAAATTTATCTGCTGCTGCTCTAGCAGTGTGTTTACCGGTGTTTACCAGCATCGGGCCCTGGTGAGCAAGTTTACCTTCGTTGCGGAAAATTATTTCTTCGTATAAAGATGAGTCGGATAAATTCCAGTAAACTCTGTCAAGCCCGGTTAGGCCTTGGTTTTTAAGCCTGAAGTCCGAAGCCATTTCCATAGCTATTGGACTTGCGGGGGTTTTGAATTCTAAGTACTTGCTCATACCCAATCCCTCACTAATTTTCTGTCGCCAATGTAAAGCTCATTCGGTGAGTTCAAATCGAGTGCCCATTTAATTCTTTCAATACCTTGTGTGATATCTTTTATGCCGCCGCAGAAGCTCAATCTTAAGTAACCTTCCAAACCGAATTCAACGCCGGGTACTGTTAGCACTTGTACTTTGTCGATCAACATGTTTGACAATTTTGTTGAATCTTTTTCGTAAGCGCTAAAGTCTGCGAATGTGTAGAAAGTACCGTCAGGCATTGTTGTTTTAACGCCTTCAAATGAATTTAAGTGAGCGAGTAAAACGTTTCTGTTGTTTTCTAAAGTCACGTTTAAGTTGCTGATGCATGACTGCAATCCGTTTAACGCACCAACTGCAGCTTTCTGCAATAATATTGACGGGCCTGATGTTTGGTGGCCTTGAATATTTGCCATCGCATTAATAATTCTTTTGCTGCCGACAGCCCAGCCAATTCTGAAGCCGGTCATCGCATATAATTTTGAAACACCGTTGATCACGATAAGTTTTGAGTTTTCTGAGAAGTCATTTGCATAATCGTAACAGTTAACCGGCTTTCTGCCGTCAAAAATTAAACGGTGATAAATGTCATCCATAATTAAATAAATATCTTTCTTTTCGCAGAAGTCAACAACATCAGCGATAAATTCTTCCGAGTACATTGCACCGGTCGGGTTGTTTGGGCTGTTGATAATTACAGCTTTTGTATATGAGCCGACTCTCTGTTCGATGTCCTGGATTCTTGGGTAAAATGAGCCGTCTTCAGGATGAGCCGCGACTGGAATACCACCGCATAGTTTTACCATTTCAGGATAACTCACCCAGTACGGAGCAGGGAAGATAACTTCTTCCTGTGGATTCAAAATTGTGTGAAGCGCACACATTAAAGCTTGTTTTGCGCCGCTTGATGCCATCACGTTTTCGGGCGCGACTTTTCTATTATAATGCTCTTCAGTGTAACGAATAATTGCTTGTTTCAAAGCCGGGATTCCGTCAGCCGGAGCGTATCTGATTTCGCCTGTGTTTAAATGTGCGGATGCAGCTAATATTGCGTCCATTGGAGCTTTGCTTTTTGGTTCACCGCCGCCCAAATGAATTACGGGATCGCCTTTTGATTTAAGGATCGCGAATTTTTCATTTAGGGCAAGTGTGGGAGAAGTTTTAATTGATTTTGCTATTTGACTGATGCTCATGATTTCCTCTGCCAATAATTTATTTTATAAATAACGAACATTATGTTTCTGTAAATAGTAATCATGAAACAAATGTTTCATTGAGTGTAAAAATAATACTTGGAGGTAATAATTGTCAAGGGAAAACGAATTGTGTTCAGTATTAATTTCAGGTAGTGTTATTCACGAATGTTTTAATCGGGAATCCAAAAAATTGAAGAAAATAGATTCCCGTTTTTACGGGAATGACATCATTATTCTTTCGATTTCGACTTCGCTCAATCTGACAAATAGTTTTAAGTCATTCTGAGCCTGTCCGCCCTACTTTAACTCAGGAAGGCGGGCGGAGTCGCAGAAGAAGGACAATATTGTTGATAGCTTGGAAAACTACTTCAATTTGTCATTTCGAATCCCGCCTTTTGGGATGAGAAATCTTAAAGTCTGAAATAGCGCTAAACTCAAGAAAAGATATCTCCTCACAAGAACGTTCGTCGATATGACAACTATTTATTCTTCTCTTTGCTGTGATGATGTTCTTTTCTAATGTCTGCAATCGAATCAATTGTTTCAAGAGTTTTATTTTTGAGGTCATAACCAACTTGGGCACAAAGGGAATAAAGCAGCATGACTGGAGAAATTATCGAACTTGCCGAAATCTGGCTTTCTGCAAGTGCCTGCAAATGAACATTGCTGTATTGAATTATCTCGTTAGTCATTTTATCAGTGATTGCAATAATTTTTATTCCTTTTTTGTTCGCATAAGCACATGCTTCAATTGTTTCGTCGGAATATTCAGGAAAGGTTAGTGCGATAATTAAATCTTTGTTTGAGATATTTACAATCTCTTCCGCGAAAGTAATCCCGCCGTATCGAAGTTTTGTTGATTTTATTGCAACACTATTTAGCAAGTGGGAAGTCAAATCGGCAAGATAAGCAGAGATACCGTGACCAAGTGTGTAAACGTATTCAGCTTTTTCGATGAGCTTCACAGCTTTTTTGTATTGTGAATCGTCGATTACCTGCAGTGTCGAGTTGATATTTTCGAGAGATTCTTGCGCAATTGTTTCGAGATAGTTTGATTCCGAATCAGTGCTCGATAAATAAACTTTGTACCTGTTCACCGGATCGAGATCAGTGCGTATCTTTTTTAGAAAGGTATTTTTTAATTCCTGGAACCCGTCATATCCAAGCACCTGTGCTAATCGAACAATCGTAGATTTGCTGGTTTTCAATTCTTCTTCGATTTCACGGATTGAACTAAGGGCAAACTTTTGGGTGTTTTCAACAATATAGTTTGCAATTACTTTTTGTGATTCTGTAAGATTTGGAATTTGTTTGCGGATTCTTTCTTTTAATTTCTGCAGACTTTCTTGCATTATGTTTTCCTGTTATCCGTTCTCACCAGCAGCACGAGCCATTTGCAAAATATAAAAATTTAATTCTTTTTGCTGGGCAGAGGTTAATGCTTGTTTATCTATAAGCAATATTTTTTCAACATCTTTTAATGCACGAAGAACATCAAACGGAACTTCAATATTATTTTGAGGCAAGTTTGATAAATACTGAATAGCCGCGCCTAAAAATTGTTTCATCGAATCGTCAGTAGAGCCTTTAAGCAAGTCAGATAGTTTTGATTCCACTTTTAGTTTGTTGTCCAAAACATTCTGATTTCCAAACGAATAATTATTTGAAATAGTATTTAGCGACATTGCCAATTCATTGAAGCTTTCAACTTGTGAATAAATTGAATCAAAAATTAACTGCCATGTTTTATCACGCCAATAATTTATTTCATTTGGAATAGCCAATAGCTGTTCGATTTCATTCAGCCAGTTTTCTTCCACTCTTGATTTGTTTGGAGTAATCATCGCAGACTCTTGATTAAATAAATCAGGCTGCAAAAGCACTGCGAGATCAGGACGTAAATAAGGAATTACAGAAAGCTTAAATCCGTTGTTATCAAAAAATTCTGATTCATTGATTCCGTGCCTGCGTAACAACTCCATTTGGAATAAGCGCAAATAATAATTTACTGCATCAAAATCTTCTCTTAATGAAAGGAGAGCGGTATTGCCAGGGCTGAAAGCACTTCTGAATTTGTTTAAATAAAATAATTCAGGATCGTTATACATTCTAACCGTATGTAGAATTTCATAAACAGGAAGTTTTGGAAGAATTCTATTTTTAATTATTCTTAATGCTTCACTTTCATTACTGAAACTTTGCTGCAATAGTTTTAATGCTCTGAACAAACCTGTCGTTAATTGGTTTATACCCAATATAGTTGACTGTGAGCGGTTGTGCCCAATTGCTCTCAATAAACTTCCATGTTTCGAAAGAGGAATAAGTTCGGCAATTCTTTCCAATATTTGCTGGCCTTGTTTATTACCATGCTGTTTTGTTGGACGCACAGTTGGCCGATCTCTCAATGGTGGAGTAGTTCTTGAAATGAAATAAGAAATAGAATGTATTCCTACAGAATCATTTTCATTACCGTAAAGTATTTGCCTGAAATTTTCAGTTGTCAGTCTTACAAATTCATTAAAGTGTTCATCTTCAATTCCGGTAGTAATTCTTTCTAATTCACGCTTACCTTTTTCTTTGTATTTATATCGCGTGTTAATCAGCGGCTCTGTTGCTCTTCTGAAGTTAGCTGCAAAAGATTTCTGAGATTTTATTATGTGGTAGATAAGATTACTTCTTTCAAATATCTCAAGATGGTTTATCTTTTCAGAAATATTGCTTTGCAGTGTTCTAAATTCACCATTTGAATGAATGCCCAACAATGGAGTTGCGGCATAACCCATACTGGTAATAGTTGATTCTTTTAACTGGTCGTTTAATGCCTTTTTATAATTACCGGATGTATTAAAAGCTTTTTCTCCTGACATGTCAGAATAATAACCACCTTGCCTTTGCATTGGTTCACCGCTTCCGAGTTTCATTCTCATTTTATCGGCAATACCTTTTTCAGAGATGAAATTGATCACATCAAGCTTTGCACGTTTGTATAAATCAGCAGAAGCAGTTTGTCCAATCTGCTGACTTAAATCTGAACCTGCTATAAAAACTTCACACATAATTTGCGCGAATCTATCTTCAACACTTTGATTAATTTTTCTGGATTGTATTGAATAATTCCAAACATCGTTTAAGTAGTTTTTGATATCCAAAACAGTATCATATTCTTCAAACAGCGGGATGATCCAAATGTTTGGAATATTTTTATTATCTACTGATAATTCCTCAAGTTTGGCATTTAATTTTCTGTCTAATGAGATAAGAGCTTTTGAGTCAGTTGACATGCTAATCTGCAGACCCATTATCATTCCGGGGTTTCCGTACTTTCCGGAGATCTCGTTTATTTCCATCAAATTGTGAACAGTAGTGTTGATGCTGAACTGATCACGGTCAGTGATTATTTTTTGATGAATACGCGGAGTTAAAACAAATCGGCTTAGTAAGTTCTTAAATTTTGCAAACTCGTAAACAATTTTTGAATTACCAAGGTTTTCCTCAACTACATCAATGTTGTTGTAGAGAATCTTCCGTAAAGTTTTGTTTAGCGAAAAATAATACTCAAGCTGATTTGTACGTTCAGCACGGAGCGTACGCATTTTTCTTTCAGTTCTATCATTGTGCGCATAAATTCTCTTTAAGGGATTTCGATTGAATATTCTTCCTGCTTTAATATTATACGGAAGAATACTTTGGTAGCGTTTTTCCAAACTGTTGGTAAGCTGTGTAATTTTATTTAACAACTCCCAGAACTTAACATTTCTGCTAGGCAATTCTTCGATTTCATTAATTCTCTCGACATCAATTTTTATTGACGTATTTTCTGTTAGCAACAATTTAATAAGTTTCGCTTGGTTGTTTACGTTTTCAACCAAAACAGATGCAACAAGCCTGTGGCCTTGTCCTGAGGGTCTTGTACTGCCGTCCCAATCACCCCAGAAAGATAGAAAAGTACTGTAGTTATCATCTCCGCAATTATGAATTATGTCTTCACATGCTGTCAGTGAATATAAATCATTAACTAGTTCGAATCCTTCTTCATGAGATTTTATAGCAACATTAACTCCAATAAATTCATTGATAAGTTCTTTTGTTAAATCTTTTATCAACGATTCATCAAATTCATTTATTTCAATAAATGAGTCAGCCAGTTTATCAAAAAGTATGTCAACCTCGAGGGAATACATTTGAGTTGGGTGTACAGTTCTATCGTATAATCTATTTCTAAACTTTGTTTGTCTTTCTTCAAGGCTTTCTTTATAAAACTCTTTTTTGAGTTTTTCAATAAAAGTCTGGCCTTTATTTTTTATAATTACTTTAGAAGAGTTTTCATGTGATAATTTTTTTTCATGAATCTTATTCTCTAAAATCTTCAAGCGTTCCGGCAAAAATTCGCTTATAAATTTACCCTTTAGATTTGCGTTATTACCATTTGAAACAAAGATAAAACTTGTTTTAGCTGATTTAATTTCATTAAAGATTTTTTCCTTTATTGCTGTAAATTTTTCGTTTTCAGTTTTTGCGTAAGATGAATTAGAGATTGGCAGACTTTGTTTTAAATACCTCTGCTGTTCTTCTCCGATTATTCTTGAAAGATCTATTATTAATCTTCGTGTTTTATTTTTTAAAACATCGCTTCCGTCTTTACCTCCGAGTGTTAAGCGGAATGTCTTGCGTGCTAAGTCGTAACCCTCTGAAGTTCTTGCAAATGATGTTAAAGATAAAATACCAATACCTTGATTCGCTAAGTTTGTTGAAAGCCAATCAAGTGAAATACCCTGCGGAAGGTTATTTATAGTCAGTGCAGGATACATGCTTCCCTTGGGAGTAGAAATAGAAATGTTAAACTCATTTCTTTCATCCGACAAATCATACAGTGCAGACTTAATTGCATCAATTCTTTCTTTGAAAATTTTGTTTCTTAAACTCCAATATTGATTTACATTTTCATCAGATCTGTAAAATAAATAAGCTAATAGAATTGCTAAATTATTCGGAAGAATATTTTTATTTAGCTTTTCAAACTTTTTGCTAATATCTGGATGATCTATATTTACAACTGCTAACCTTGCTCCGGCAAAGCAGTCTGTTTTGGATAATGAATGAACAGTGATTAAATGTTTTGATTTATCAAAAGAGATGTAGCCTGTTAAAATTAGTTCATCAACAATTTGCTTTAATGTTTTAATCGATACTTGTTCGTAAGAGGGGGCAACATTCTGATATGAAAGATCATCAATTACAAATATGTCTTTAGATAAAAGCCACGTTAGCAATTCTTTAATAGTACTTTCGTCAAATACATTTCCAGTTGCATTGTGCGGATTATTTAAAACAACGGCAAATTCCGATTTGTCTTTTTTATGTAATGTTGCTTCTACCGCTTTTTTAAAATTATTTATATTTAAGGACTGGTCTTCATTTAACGGGACCACTGTTGTTTTGGGAAAACAGTGTTCGTATGTCCAGCTAAAGTCGTTTGTAATTACCTCACTTATTCCGCAATGAAACCCAAGTAATCCCAATGCTGTACGCGATGATCCACTAACAACAAAACTATTTGAAATTTCATATTCATCGTGATGTTTTATGAACTGAGATAAAAAATTACCGGCAAGCTCGTCACTATAAGAGAGAGGATTTTCGGTTAGTAACTTTTTAAATAATTCACTTCTTGAAAATCCGGAATAAGAATCAAATTTGTTATTTAAATATTTAGTAGAACCAATGTTTTTATTTAGCAGCGTTGAAGATTTTTGCGATACCGAAGACGAAATATTTTCAAGCCTATTAAAAATACTTTCAATATTTACAGAATAGTCCTTTTGTAAAGAAGTTAAGTTACTTTCAAAGAATTCCTCAAAATCTATATCCGGATTAGGCTTGTTAGTATTATTACTAAATTGATAATAAAGTAAATCACATTCTGTTGAAGATGGTGTACCTTTAATCTGGAAATGAATTGTTTCAAGTAATTTTATGTATTCCGAATTGCCGGCTGCAAAAACTATTGAGCTTTTTTTAATATTATTATTGATTGACTTAGCAGTTAAAAACCTAATAACACTGTTTTTTAAACCGGCTTCGCGGGCAAGTGACTGAGAGTTAGCAGCGTTATTTATTTCGATAAAAAATATTGGGTAACTGGATGAAAGTCTTCTTAATTCACGTCTTATTTCTTCAGTCAAAATTGACCGGCATACAAAAAATACCGGTTCGTTTGTTCCTTTTAATTTTGTTTCCAATTTGTCAATAAATGCATTGTCGTCACCTGTAAACTTTTCTAAACTTAGATTCTTAAAGTCTTTTACATAAGAAGGAATTTCAGTTTCATATAAAAGAATTTTGACCGGCTTTTGTAAAAAAAATTCGTTAACGGAGTGAAAGAAAATTCTAAGTGCTTCATCAAAGCCTCCACTTAGAATTGCTATCTCTCTTTTTTCATTTGCTCCGCCAATGCCATACTCAAGTTTATCTTCCTGTTTTGAAGTAATCCATTCGTGAAAATATTTAATAAGTTTTGTGGGATTCTTTGAATTGTAACCGCCACGAGGCATATACGGGGAAGCGTTTTTTATCGCTTCAAAAAAAAATCTTAGCTGAGTTTTTTTCCTTTCTTCAATTTCAATTGATGAAAGTGTTGTTTCGAAATCCTCTTTTGAATAAAAAGGCAAATCACTAATAGTTTGCAGATATAACTTGTAAAGCCTTTCATCCTGAATCGGATTCCCGATGTGAAAGTTAACTCTTTCATTTTCGGAAACAGATGAAGATGCTGTGGCTTCGCTAATATCAGAAACCCTTGCACTTTTTAGGGCGCTTAGTTTAAAGTAATTCTCAAAATTTATTTTCTTACTCAATTGAATTAGACAGCTTATTTTTTGTTAAAAATATTTTGCAGCATTTCACCAAACATATTAATTAAGTTCGTTCCTTTTTCAAGATCGTTGGGTGAAATTGAAACAACTGTTTTTGCGTTTTTCAAGTTCTGGCTCGCTTCCGCTAGTTTTGCGGCTTGCGGTGAAAGCATTAACAGCTCAGGATTGTCTTTTAGAATTTTTACTTCTTCACGTTCTAATTCAATATTTTGTTTCTTTCTTTTTAATTCTTCTTCTGTTCTGAAGTTTGCTAACTCTGCTTCTTTTTCTTCTTCAACCTTTTTCAGATTTTTCTTTTTCATTTCTAATTCGTGCTCAGCGTAAGCAATTTGTTCATCAGCTTCAATGCGAATTTTCTCAGCGCTTATTCTGGATTTTTGAACAGCCTTTTCATTTTCCTCTTTAATTCTTGCAGACTCCTGCTGCCTCATTGCGTGTGCAATTTCTTCATCTGCAGGCTCAATAGATTGAACTGTTATAGTTACAATTTCCAAACCGAGTTTTTGAATTCGATTGTTTAATTCTTTATTCAAATAATTGGATAATTTTTCAGAAGTCAATTCTTCAATTTCATATTTCTCCGTGAACTCTCTAACCAAACCTTGAATTATTATTTCAAGTTCTTTCGATGTATTTGTGATAGCATTTTTATCCCAGCCTCCCACTTTTATTAATTCGCTTATGTGGTCTCTGCAAGCAGCAACCGTAACTGCCACTTTAACATTTAGCGTAATTTTACCTTTTGCTTCGGACTCAATTTTAAGCAAAGCAGAATTGGTTGTACCTTGAATTGCCATACTGAAATGGCGAGGATAAAACTTTCCTTTCCGGATTAAGATCTGATTGTTTTTTTCATATAAAACAATTTGATCCGGTTTCTTTATTGCAAATTCAAATAGGAATAATATCAAAATGACTATAGCTATTCCGATTAAATAATATTCCATTAGTTTATCTCCTGAAAAATTTAAATTAACTCTGAAAAGAAAAGATTACCCGTTGGGATGCAAAGATAAGGATTTTGTTTTTTATTTAATAGAGATGAAAAAAATATTTCTGCCGGAATAAACCGGCAGAATGAAAAAATTTACTATTTTCTGAAAGTCCATACAGCCGGAAACTCATTTGTTCCATCACTATATGGGAAACTCACTTTTGCAACTGTATTATTCTCAAGCAGCTCATATGAATCTACAAGCACTTCAAAGTCGATATTTATAACTATAAAATCTGTTGAGGTGGCACTCCACAAACCACCTTGAATATTATCTCCTTGCGCGGTTGAAATAGTTAAGAAGAAAGTTTTGTTATCAGCAAATGAAACTACTGCAGTAATTACGCCTTGCTGGGCTGTTATGGTAACTTGCTGTCCGTTCTGTTCAAATTCAATTTGTTCCATTGCCCATTGCCCAACAAATAATTGCTCAGAAGCATTTAAAGTTACTTCCGGAGTGCCTGGGGGAGTATTAGCCAATGTGATAGTTGCATTGATTGGCTGTGCAGTCGGATCATCGCTAAAATTGAATGCCCCTGTTGCAGTAATTGTATTCCCATCTTTAGTATAATTAATTGTAAGATTTGGCGTGCCTTCCGTATTCGAGTCGAAAGTAATTGTTGTTTCAGTTGATGTCCAGCTGCCTGCATCAGTTGTAGTACCAACCAAAGATGTAGTTGTAATTTCGTATGTACCGTCATTGTTCAAGTTGAAAGTTACTTGTACACCTGCGACATTTGGGAAAAACTCGATTTGTTCAGGTTGCTGTAAAACAACATTCTGTAAAAACCAAACACCGGCTAAAGGATTAGTTGATTCTACCGGATTACTGTCACCGTCGTCATCCGAACAGCTAACAAAAGCAATAGTTGCAAATAGAAATATTCCAAGAAGTGAGTATTTTTTAAGCATTTATATCCTCATTAATTTTTTTAAGTCAGCTTTTAAGTTTAGTCGAAAATATAGATTGAATATTTCCCAATCAACACAATAAAGAGTTTTCATGATTTAATAATCTTAAACCGTTGATTTGAAGGAAAAACGAACAATCTTTGGACGCACCAATTTTTCAAAATCTTTATAAGCTAACCGAATTAATTCAGTATGAGTTCCCGCGTTAAACGCAATTTCCTCATCTTCAACAAGTGAAGCGGCAACATAAACTTCCAGTCCGTAAATATTGCCGAATATCGGCATTGCTCCAACTTCACATCCCGGGAATTTGTCCTTAAATTCCTGTTCATTTGCTAAACGGGCTTTGTCCGTACCCAGTGCTTCTTTAAGCATATCAAAATCAACTTTGTAAGATGCAGGTAAAACAGCCATGGCCATTTGTCCGTCAATTTTTACAAGGACTGATTTTGCAAAACCTTTGCCCTTTATATGGGCTGATGCAGCGATCTCTTGGGCAGTGTATGCCTGTGAGTGTTTGATGTTAACATATTTAACACCATGTTCGTCGAGATAGTTTTTTAATTTTAAGGCCGGCATAGTTCCTCCTCTATTTTGTTTTAAGGTTTTCTAATACTACACCGAAAAAGGAAAGTAGCTAATCAACTTTAACAGCATTTTTTACTTGTAATTTAACATCAGAAAAAGAATTTATGATAATTCTTGAGAATTCAATTTGACTATTGGGTGCTTCTTCATCTTCGATTAACACAGCTTCAGTAATGTCTTTAATGTCTTTACCGGACATAACACAGTTCACAATTGCTGCATTCATCGGATTTACAGAGGGATTAAATGCCGCGTTTTCAATATATGTCCCTTGAAAAATCTCCCCGTTTTTTAATTTTATAGCTGCCCCGGAAAATGTATAAGTATATGGGGAATAAGATAGCTTTGCTTGTTCAAGTGCTTCAGATTCAAGTAAAGACGGGACAAAATCAATTTCTAGTTCCTGATAATATTTATCCATTAACATTTTATTGTTTCCCAAATTTTTTGGTCCAAATCTATTTGGGAGAAAATCGTCGAGGTTAGTTTCGTCACCGTTACATAGAATTATTCTTATATCATCAGCAGTATTCAATTCGTTAATAAATTGTCTACAATGACCGCAAGGAGTAACAGTTGTTGCCAAAGCAGTTAATTTTCGTTCTTTGTGGAGCATGGCATTAATTATTGCTGATTGCTCGGAATGAATTGTTGTGTGCAAAGGGCAATTTTCGAGTTCAATATTTGCACCAAAATAAACATTCCCCGAATCAGCATAAACAAGTGATCCGACTCTAAAATTTGAGATCGGAGCTCTCACAAAATGCTCTGCCGCAGGTAAAATTTGCACAAGTAGTTCTTTAGTTGAAAAACTGAAATTATCTTTTAACTGCTCAACAATGTCAGCATCTAAAAATCCTTCAAAAGGATCACTAAAAATCTCATCAAATAATTTATAATGTTTTGATAAAAATTCGGAATCAGATTCTTTAAAGGAGCGGTTGTAATTTGAAGTATTCATAAATACCAAAATAGGATTATATTAGTAGACATATTTATACAAAATAGAATATCAAAAATCAAAATAAAACTATTGCCGGGAAAATTAATGAAAAAAAATGTTAATCCCTGGGCGTGGATATCCACGCTTTATTACGCAGAAGGCCTTCCTTACGTAATTGTGATGACTGTTTCTGTGATTATGTACAAAAGACTGGATATCTCAAATACTGATATTGCATTGTACACAAGCTGGCTTTATTTACCATGGGTAATAAAACCAATCTGGAGTCCTTTCGTAGATATTATCAAAACAAAGAGATTTTGGATAATCACAATGCAGCTTTTAATAGGTGCTGCATTAGCTTGTGTTGCATTAACAATTCCAACTGATGATTTCTTCAAATACACTTTGGCTTTCTTTTGGTTACTTGCTTTTAGTTCAGCCACACATGATATCGCGATTGACGGTTTTTACATGCTTGGATTAACAAAACACGAGCAAACATATTTTGTGGGAATCAGAAGCACCTTTTACAGGATTGCAATGATTACCGGTCAAGGTTTACTAGTGATTTTAGCTGGCTATTTTGAAGAGTTATTTCCTGAAAATATTAAGCACGCCTGGGCAATAACATTTTTTATCATAGCTGCTGTTTTTGTTTTGCTTTTAGTTTATCACAGATTAATCCTTCCGAAACCTGAGAGTGACAAACCTGCAGCTTACGACAGTCAAAACATATTAAAGGATTTCTTCAAAACTTTTACCCTGTTTTTCCGGAAGAAGCAGATTGGCTATGCCATTGGATTTTTACTCATTTACAGGCTTGGTGAAGCACAGTTGGTAAAATTGGCTTCGCCGTTTTTATTGGATGATGCTGAAGCCGGCGGACTCGGACTCTCAACAACTGAAGTCGGATTTGTTTACGGAACTGTTGGTTTAATTGCGTTGTCAATAGGTGGAATATTAGGCGGTTATGTTGCGTCTAAAAAAGGACTGAAGTACTGGATTTGGTGGATGCTTATTGCGATCAACTTGCCGAATTCAGTTTATATTTATCTGTCGTCAGCTTTACCTGATTCTTTTTTGATTGTAAATATTTGTGTTGCAATTGAACAATTTGGCTACGGATTTGGTTTTACTGCTTATATGCTTTACATGATTTACATAGCGGATGGTGATCATAAAACTTCACACTTTGCTATTGCTACTGGATTTATGGCTTTGGGAATGATGCTGCCCGGAATGGTCAGTGGCTGGGTACAAGAGCAGATCGGGTATCAAAACTTTTTTATTTATGTTTTGATTAGCACAATCCCGGCATTTATTATCACGAAGTTTATTGATATCGATCCTGAATTCGGAATAAAAAAATCTTCAAATAACGGGGAATAATTGGACAACGGAAAAGTAATTGAAGTAAAAGGATTAACAAAAAAGTATAAAGAAGTAACAGCAGTAAATAACTTAGATTTGAATGTTTACAAGGGCGATGTTTTTGGATTTTTAGGGCCAAACGGTGCCGGAAAAAGTACAACTATTAGAATGCTTCTTTCACTTATAACACCAACGAGCGGATCAGTAAAACTTTTTGGGCAAGATTTAATAAAGCACAGACTCGAAATACTAAAACGAATTGGCGGAATTGTTGAAAAACCTGACTTTTATCTTTATCTGCCTGCGATAAAAAATCTAGAAATTCTCGGAAAACTTTCCGGTGCGGATGTTTCTAAAAAGAATTTGATGGAAATGCTTGAGCTTGTTGGGCTTGACAAGAGAGCAAATAGCAAAGTGAAAACATTTTCACATGGAATGAAGCAAAGACTGGGACTTGCACAAGCTCTTTTGCACGATCCCGAACTCATTATTTTAGATGAACCAACAACAGGGCTTGATCCTCAGGGAATAAAAGAAATCCGTGATTTGATTATTCATTTAAGCGAAGATAAAAATAAGACGATTTTCCTTTCATCGCACATTCTAAAAGAAGTTCAAGTTATTGCAAACAGAATGATTATTATTAACAAAGGTACAACCCAAATAGAAGGCTCGGTTGAAGACCTATTGAATTCGGATACACTTTCCGTTACGGTTGAAGTAAATGATTTGCAAAATGCAGCAAATACTATTGAAAACTCTCAATGGAAAAAATTTCTAAAAGAGAAAAATAAAACCACACTAATTTTCGAAATTCAAGATGACGACATCCCAGTACTTAATAAATTTTTGGTTGAAAATAATGTTGAGGTGAAATCACTTGTTCCGGTGAGATCACTTGAAAACTTCTTCCTCAAAATTACAGAGGGAGGTGCTGAATGATAAATCTAATTTCGATAGAACTATTCAAGATTTTTAGAAAACTCAGAACTTATATAGGATTTATTGCGCTTGCTGTTTTGATTCCCGTAATTCAAATAGCACTTTATTTTGAAGGCGATGGATATCTGGATTTTGCAACACGTAACATTAAACAATCATTTGTGATTGTTGGTGATTTAATGAACGGCTATTTAATTGCCAATATAGTTTTGCAAATGCTGTTTGTCCACATTCCTTTTTTAATTGTTTTAGTTGGTGGCGATTTACTTGCCGGTGAAGCTACTTCGGGAACATACAGAATGTTGATCACTAGGCCAATCTCGCGTTTTAAATTAGTTACGTCAAAATTTTTCTCCGGTTTGATTTATACAAACTTGCTTCTTGTATGGATGATGATTTTAAGTCTCGGTGTTTCAATATTAATTTTCGGAACAGGTGAGCTTATTGTTCTGAAAGATAAAATTTACATTTTCGCTAAAGACGATGTGCTTTGGCGTTTCATTTTGTCGTACGGATTTGCTGCATTAAGCATGTCGACGGTGCTGGCATTATCATTTCTGTTTTCAGCCTTTGTTGAAAATGCAATCGGGCCCATCGTTGCAACCATGGCTGTGATAATAATTTTTCTAATCATATCTGCTCTGCAGGTTGATATTCTTCAACCAATTAAGCCTTACTTGTTTGTAAATCACATGGCTGTTTGGCGCGAGTTTATGAGTGACCCAATTGATTATGCAAAAGTGATAAACTCAGGTTTGATTCTTGTCGCCCATATTGTCGGATTTTATTTAATCACTCTTTATTCATTTATTAAAAAAGATATTCTTAGCTGAGGAAGAAATGAAGTATTTAATTTTGTTTTTGTTAGTTACAAAAATATTTTCACAGGAAGTTGATCCAAATGATTTAATTAATGCGATCAGTGAAGAATTCAATAAAGTTGAAGACTATCAGGTGGATGCAACAATAACAGTTGATGTAAATTTTTTGAAAGTGCCCGAAACAAAAGCTACTATATATTTTAAACAGCCGGATTTAGTTAAAATGGATTCGGAAGGCTTTGCGCTTCTTCCAAAAGAAGGGTTAAATTTTTCCCCGACAAAATTACTGCAAAACGAATTCACTGCAATTTACGTTAAGCCGGAAATCTTAGATGGAGCAAATTGTGAAGTAATTAAAGTCATTCCACTAGCGGATACAGCGGGAGTAATATTATCAACTTTGTGGATAGATCCCGATTTAAAAGTGATCAGAAAAATTGAAACGACTACTAAAAAAGCGGGTACATTCGAAGTAGATTTATTTTATAATGGAGACAAATACAAAAATCTTCCTTCCGAAGTGAAATTCATTTTTAACGTTGAAAACTTCAAAATGCCGAGATCGATGACCGGCGAATTTGACAAACCGAAAGATGAAAACAAAGAAGATTCAATTACTGGTGAAGTTATAGTGAAATATGATAATTATATTTTGAATCAAGGTTTTGAAGATTCATTTTTTGAAGAAGAAAATCCTGAAACACAAAAAGGAGAAAATTAAGTACCTTGTTATACATATATGCAAATATTCTTGAATGGAAGTAAATTTTATCAAAGATAAACTAAATTGGAATTAAAAATAAATGTATAAGTTTTTATCCTCAGACATTGATAAAACAATTAATTTAATCCGGCATAATGTCTTTAGGAATTTCTTTTAATGTCTGTTTTACGCGAAAAAATATTTCCAAATTAACTTCAAATTCCTGACCATATATAAATGGATTTTTTATTTGAAGATAACTCTTTCTTATAATGACTAATGGAAAGAGATTTTGGCTTATTGTTATAAAATTTCTTTTGGTTCTTTCAAGGTACAAGTTTTCCAATTCTTCGTTTTTGAGTAATACTACACTTTTCGAATTCTCCAGTAGTTCTTTGATTCCTAAATCAATTTGGAAAAAAATCAAATCACGATACCTGACATAAACAATTTTTTGTGTTTCTAAAAATGTTTTAATCGATTCTATCACATTGGGTAAACATAGCAATTTGTCTAAAACGTAATCCAATTCTGGATAAAATCTATGGTAATAAAATGCCAATAAGATAAGAACGCTTTCTCCTAATTCAGCATGAATTTTGAAATGAGGATTTTCTAAAATTAATCTTGATAAAAAACTTCTGAGATTTTCACTATGCATAATACTAAACTCAGTTTTATGAAATTGAATAGCAAAATCTTCACTACTTGCATTTCTAATAATATAATTTTTGATGATGAATGCTAAATACATACCCGAATCTGAAGATAAGGAACATGCTATTGCCATTGGCGCAGAATAAAATTCTAGAAAATCATAAACAAGCTCTGAAAACGGTGACCTATGGATATAATTTGCACATAAGTATTCCTGCAGAGACAAATGAGAAAATTCATATTTGTCATTATTTGAACAAAGAATTAATCCAGTGTGTGTTTCGAGTTCTCGTATTACTTCTTCGTATTCATTAATTGGTAAATCGAAAGAAGAATAAATTGATTTGTAAGCCGTAATTAATTGCTCATTTGTAAACACTCGTCCTTTGGTTTGATAGGTAAGGTAATATGATAACTCGGACAGGAAGTCAATTTTTCTGTCCGGATCAAAATTACCGTATTTGGATTTTCTCTTTAATTTTCTTTGTTCGTCCCAATCTTTCAATAACCTATAAACTAACTTGCGGTATATCGAAGATGGTTGCTTGGGTATTTCACCATCACTTTCATAAAGGTATAGCAAAAAAGTCAAAAGAATTGGCCTGTCAACAGTATCTGAATAAGGTAGTTGCTTCAATTTTTCTAAAAAATCTTGGTAGTTATCAAGCCAAAAAGAAGAAATAGCCACAACTTTTTCCCAGTCTAATGGAATTATCTCAGCTAAATGGTAATTATTGAAATTTGTTACATAATCTCCTGAACGACAAGTTACAATGATTTTGCTCGATGTCAATTTTAGTGCTAGTTCAATTAATTCATTTTCAATTTTAATTTTTTGATATGAAGGGATTTCATCCAGACCATCTATTAACAGGATTGTATTAGTTTGGTTTAAGATTGGTATAAATACTTCCTCAAGTTTTTTCCCACCGACTTCTATTTTGAAATATTCTCTACCCAATGTTAGAAAATTTATTGTGCTGTCCTTTTTAAGAAGTTTATTTTCATCTAACTCTTTTTTGTATCTTATCCCAAATAAATCAGCGATACCTTCACAGAGAAACTGTTCTTTACTTAGTTTTCTTAATTCGATTAGAAGTGGATACTGATACTTGCAGCCAGATTCCTCAATTGATGTTGTAAATAGGTAAAAAGCTAACCTTTTGAGTGTTGTTGTTTTTCCTGAACCAGGATCACCTAATAAAAGAAAACAATCGTCACTTTTAAGAAAATCATGTTCATGATAAATTTTATGTTTTTTCCCTTTTCCTCTAAATTTTCTAGGGGTAGAATTATAATTCAATTCAATGGTTTCATCTTCAATGTATTTTGGAGTAGACAAACCTAGAAAGTTGTACTTGATTGCCCAATTTTTTACTTGTACTAAATGATCATTTATTCTTCCTTCTATGTCTATCTCATTTACTTTTTCTTTGTTGAGATATTGACTGAGTTGATTGAAAATTAATTTGGTTAATTCTGACGCAACTACTTCTGGTATTAACATAAAACTACTTAATCTATTTAGTATTAATAAGTAATATATTTATAAAAAAACTTATCTAAGAATATATATTATAATATACAAAATTAAAAATTCTTAATCTAGATATACTGTAATTGTGCTACTTATACATTTTTTCATGCATAGTGTCTTCTTTGCTAGCATCAAAGTAAGCTGCTGAATTCAAAAAGAATAAGTAATATTTAAATTAGCATCTTTCCGTCATCAGCCGTAAATTTCAAAGCTTGTTAAATAATTTATTCGGATTTCATGAAAATTATTATTGCTGGTGCCGGAGAAGTCGGATTCCATCTAGCAAAACAGCTTTCAAATGAAGAGCACGATATCACTGTAATTGATATTGATTCCGTGCATTTAAATCGTGTAGATTCGTCTATTGATGTTCTTACTGTAAATGGGTCTTCAACCGCATTTGAAACATTAAAGCGAGCACGGGTTGATGAGACCGAGCTGGTTGTTTCAGTTACTTCACTTGAATCAGTAAATATAAATACGGCAATCATTGCAAAAAAATTAGGTGCTAAACGGACAATAGCCCGTGTATCAAATGGTGAATATGTTTCTGAAGAATCAAGGGAAATGTTTAAAGATTTGGGAATTGACCACTTAATTTATCCCGAAGAATTAGCCTCGCTTGAAATTGTAAAATTAATTCAAAGAGCCGCAGCTACTGATATTATTGAATTTGAGGATGGTAAATTAACTTTAATTGGCTTAAGATTGGATACAACTACGCCGGTGGTAAATAGAACTCTCAGGGATGTTGCGGAAGAGTTTCAGTCATCAAATTTTAGAATTGTTGCGATTCACAGAGGGGTGCGCACATTAATTCCAACCGGGAATGATAAATTTATAAAGAATGATCAGGTTTTTATCATCACTACCCCTGACGGAATTGAAGATATTTTAAAGATATCAGGGAAGGATACATCGAAAATTTCAGATATTATGATTTTGGGTGGCGGAAAAATTGGTAGAAAAACCGCGAAGATGCTTGAAGATTCGATTAACATAAAACTTGTTGAATCAAATGTTGAAAAAACTTTAGACCTTGCAGACTATTTACAGAAATCACTTGTAATTCAAGGTGATGGCCGTGATATCGACTTGCTTGCGCAAGAAGGTATAGTTGATATGGATGCATTTATTTCTGTTACAAGCGACGCTGAGACAAACATTATTTCTTGTTTGATGGCAAAGCACTTGGGCGTTTCAAAATCAATTGCGCTTGTTGATAATGTTGATTACATCCCGCTGACGCAAACTATCGGATTGGATTCGTTGATAAATAAAAAGCTAATTGCAGCAAATAACATTTCCCGCTTTATTCGTAAATCGAATATAATTACAGCTGCTACTTTGCAGGGAATTGATGCGGAAGTTTTAGAATACGTTGCAAAACCGGGTTCGCAAATTGTCAAAAATCCGATCAAGAAATTGAAATTCCCTAAAGATGCAATGATCGGCGGATATATAAGAAATAATAAAGGCTGTATAGCAAGAGGCGATTCTCAAATTGAGCCGAATGATAAAGTAGTAGTTTTTGCTATTCCAACTGCAATTAGTAAAATCGAAAAATATTTCAAATAATGTTCAATTATAAAATCATCTTAAACATAGTCGGCTTCTTACTTATTCTTGACGGCTTTTTCATGCTGTTGGGAATTCCGTTTTCAATCTATTACGGCGATAACGACATTTATCATCTTCTCATTACAGGCTTATCTGTATCACTTGTCGGATTTGGAATTAAGTATTTAACACGGGACTATGTTGCTGAATTGAAAAAGCGGGACGGCTATTTAATTGTCGCCCTAGGTTGGATTGTGCTTTCTTTTTTCGGAGCAATCCCGTTTGTTGTACACGGATCTATTCCCAGTTTTACTGATGCGTTTTTTGAAACCATGTCCGGATTTACGACAACAGGTGCATCAATTTTAAATGATATCGAATCACTCCCGCATGGGCTTCTATTTTGGCGAAGTATAATCCAGTGGCTCGGCGGAATGGGTATTATAGTATTGTCGTTGGCAATTCTTCCGATTTTAGGTATTGGCGGAATGCAGCTTTTCGTTGCAGAAGTACCTGGCCCGACAAAAGATAAAATTCATCCTCGTATTAGTGAAACAGCAAAAAGGCTTTGGGGTATTTACGTTATCTTTACGTTTGTTGAGACTGCTTTGCTTTACATTGGCGGGATGAGTTTATTTGATGCAATTTGTCATTCGTTTACAACAATGGCTACGGGCGGTTTTTCAACAAAACAGGATAGCATTGCAGCATTCGATTCGCCTTTTATTCATTATGTTTTAATAATTTTTATGTTTTTGGCCGGTACAAACTTTTCGCTTCACTATCAACTGTTTCATAAAAAGTTTAAAGCCTTTTTTAAGAATGACGAATTTAAGTTCTACTTTTTTATTACTGTGGGATTCACAGTATTAATAGCGGTCGGATTATTTTTTTCGGATTACGCTGATGCGGAAAAATCTTTCAGAGATTCACTTTTTCAAATTGTATCTATTGTTACAACGACCGGATATATTACTTCAGATTACGAAGCTTGGGGGCAGTTTTATCAATTAGTATTTTTCCTCTTATTATTCACTGGCGGTTGCGCTGGTTCAACAGGAGGGGGAATTAAATCAGTTCGCCATTTACTATTGATAAAAAATAGTTTCCTTGAATTAAGAAGATTAATTCACCCAAGGGCTGTTATTCCGGTAAGATATAATGATGCTTCTGTTCCGCAGGATATTATTTCGAACATACTCGCATTTTTTCTTTTTTACATTTCTATTTTCGTAATCGGTACATTAGTAATGTCTTTAATCGGGATGGACTTTTTAAGTGCGATGGGAGCTGTTGCAACCTCATTAGGTAATGTTGGTCCGGCTATCGGAAGTGTAGGACCGGTTTCAAATTTTTCTGACGTGCCAATAATTGGTAAATGGATTTTATCATTTCTAATGCTGCTTGGCAGGTTAGAACTTTTTACAATTTTAATTATTTTTTCACCTTCGTTCTGGAAAAAATAGAATTATAATAAATATGAAATTACTTTTTAGAATTACATTATTCTTTTTTGTCTGTTCAACTTTTTATTACTCGCAACAGTTATACTTCTGTGAAAGCTACACTGAAGATGGTAAACCGATTGAAGCTAATTACACATGGCCTATAAAACCTTGGGGTAAACAGCTTTATGTTTTGTTTGACAACGAAGGGACTGAAATTGAAGACAGGATAATTTATTTGTTTATAGATAAAGAAACTGAGGGAGAATTTGAACCTTTTGACAGCAAAGCACTTCAAGTTAGAGATGGCTCAGATTGGCTTGTTTACAATTATAAATTTATTGAGTTGGGTGAATACAGATTTTTTGTTGTGAACTCGGAAAAAGATACAGTAGCGACAGAGAGTATAATTATAAAGCTCGAAGATGAACTGGAAGGAAGCAGATCGACATTTACTACGATTTATTATGACAACAGTGATATTGTCTTTTGTGAAAGAATGATTGCTGGTAAGCCCGTAAACGAGTTCAGGGAGAAATCTATTAAAAAGAATAATGGGCTTGTTTTCATTTATTTGAATAATAGAAATCAGCTTAATACTGAAAAGTTGTTTGTAGATTTTTGGAGGAGGAAAGAAAGTAACTTTGAATATGATGAATATATTGAATCGAAAAAATATAGAATGGATCCAGGCTGGAATGATGTTTATTTCAGATACAATTTTAAAGAACCCGGTGAGTACAAAGTTTCAATTTACAATGACAATGAAATATTAATTAAAAACGGATACATCAGAATAACGGAGTAAAATTTTTTATGAAAGGAATTATTTTAGCTGGCGGTGCGGGAACAAGATTATATCCTGTAACAAAATTATATAGTAAACAACTTGCATTGATTTATGACAAACCTTTGATCTATTATCCTCTTTCCATTTTGATGTTGGGAGGGATTAAAGATATACTTATTATTTCAAATGAAGAAACTATTCCATTGTATCAAAAATTATTTGAAGACGGCAGCAGCTTCGGGATGAGCATTAATTATGAAATTCAAAAAGCACCAAATGGTATTGCAGAATCATTTATAATTGGTGAAGATTTTATCGGTGATGATAGCTCAACATTAATTTTAGGCGATAATATCTTTTATGGAAACTTGAGATTTATGTATAACGCATTAGAGAATCATGAAACAGGAGCAACAATTTTTGCTTATCAAGTGAAAGATCCTCAACGATATGGAATTGTAGAGTTTGATAAAAATGGCAAAGCAATATCAATAGAAGAAAAGCCGAAAAATCCAAAATCCGAGTACGCAGTTCCCGGTTTATATATTTATGATAATGATGTTGTTGAGATTTCCAAAAACCTTGCACCATCAGCCAGAGGTGAACTGGAAATTACAGACGTTAATAAAGTTTATCTTGAAAAAGAATTGCTATCTGTACAAACTATTGGAAGAGGTGTAGCCTGGCTTGATACCGGAACACCTGAAGCACTTTTGGCTGCATCAAATTTCTTTGGTGTTATTGAAGATAGGCAAGGTTTGAAAGTAGCTTGCATAGAAGAAATAGCGTACAAAAAAGGATTTATTGACAAAGCAAAGTTTGAAGAAACTCTAAGTCAAATTCCAAAGTCTTTATACAAAGAATATCTTGAGAGACTTTTACGCGAGTAACTAATTTATAATTCTGGTTTTGCTTTTTTTATTAAATCTATAAACCAAAAGAATTGCCAATGAGGATAGGCTGATAATGAAGCCTATCCAAACACCCATAGTATTTAAGCCCATTTTAAATGCAAGGTAATACCCAACTGGAATACCAAGCAGCCAATATGCTGCAAAAGTAAACAGCATTGGTGCTTTTACGTCTGTTAATCCGCGAAGCACTCCAAGGCAAGTAGCTTGAACTCCATCGGAAACTTGAAATAAAGCAGCCGCAATTAACAGTTGAGAGGCTAACTCAATAACTTCAGTTTCATTAACATAAAATGTTGGAAGAATACTTTTTGCAGCAATAAAAATTATAGCAAAAAATAACATTACAAATGCTGCTAACATAAGCGCAGAAAATCCGGCTCGCCTGGTTTTGGTAATATTTTTTTCTCCAACAGCACTGCTTACGCGTATTGTTCCCGCTGCTGAAATTCCTAATATCATCATGTAAGTTACAGACGCCAAATTAAGTGCAATTTGATGTGCTGCCAAATCGTTGGCACTGATCCAGCCGATCATAATTGCTGCACATGCAAAGGCAGCTACTTCAAGGAAATATTGCATACCGCTTGGCAAACCAATACTTACAAGCTTATTTATAATTTTTCTATTTATACTTCTGAAGTTTAGTGACGTATCAAATTTTTTATATTTTTCACCTCTAATAACATAAAGCATTAGAGCAAATGCCATTAATGAACGGGTTCCGAAAGTGGACCAACCCGCTCCGTCAAGTTCCATTGGCTCAATCCCGAACTTTCCGAAAATCAATACCCAGTTAAAAAGAGCATTGAAAATATTAGCTGCAATAGCAATGTACATAGGTGCATGAACATCGGAAAGTCCTTCAAGGAATTGGCGGTAAATTTGAAAAATCATAAAAGGGAAAATTGAACATGCAATTATGCGACAATATGATTCTGCATAAACAACAACGTCCTGTGGCTGATCAAAGTATTTTATAACAAATGATAATGAGTAAACCAGTACGAATAAGATTAAAGCAGTCGTTACATTTACAATTATTCCTTGTCTTAAAACAATTCCGCAGTCATCATAATTTTTTTGCCCGCGTGCAATTGCCACTAATGGCGTTATTGCCATTGACATTCCAATACCGATTACAAGCACCAAAAAGAATAGCCCGTTTACTAAAGCCGATGCCGCCAGCGGAACCGAGCCAACATGCCCAACCATTAGTGAATCAACAACGCCCATCATTATATGCCCGAGCTGCCCAATAGATACGGGTATGGAGAGCTTTATCGTTTCCTTTATATGTGTTCTAAGTGACAACATAAAATGTGATGTTTAATAAGTTATAAGCTTAGTATCTCGATTTTAATTGAAATAAAAGTTATCTTTATTTGATTTATAAAAATAATAATTAGGTGATACAAAACATCATAATATTATTTTTCAACTGCTAAGAGGTGAAAAAATGGGATTCTTATCCGGCCAGAAAAAAGATATTGAAAAAATTTTACAAGAGAATGACGAATTAAGAAACAGGCTCCATTCTGTGTTGGAAAAACAAAGCAGCCTGGATGATTTAGAAAAAAAATTATTTGAGTCGAGAAAAGAGCTTTCGGATATAACCAACGAAGAACTAAAGATTGAAGCAAACATTAAAAACCTTGAAGCAGAGACTGAAGAGAAGGAAAGTAAAATCAGAATTTTGGAGGATAAAGTAAAAGAGCTTGAAGGCATGAATGAAAACCTTCAAAATATGATACAGTTTCATGAAGGAGAAATTGAAAAGCTTGAAAATAAAAAAATAGATTTGACAGTAAATAATGATAAAAAAACAATTGAAATTGAAGAGAAAGAAAAAGAGTTAGAAGGAAAAAATAATTTCCTTAATGAATTAGACGGTAAAGTTGAAGAAAAGAATTTGAGCATTGAAGGTTTGGAAGAACGGATCAAAGAACTTGAAAACAAAATAAATACTTTGCAAAATGATGAACTAAGTTACCTTAGAAAAATTGAAGAGAAAGAAGAAAAGATCGAAACATTAGATCAAAAAATATCTGATACGGATGAGCAGATAGAAGCTTATGAAAAAGAACGAAGAGATGTGGAGTTCAATCTATTAAAACTTAAGGACGAACAAGATGTTCTTCAAACTAGGGTTGAAGAAATAAGAAAAGAAGAATCTGAAAAAAGCACTTTGATAAATGACCTAAACCAAAAGATTTCGTTTAATGAAGAAGTAAAAACAAACCTTGATGATAATCTTGTGAAAATTGTAACGGAGCTAAACGAAAAAGATAAAATTTATAGTGAGTTTGTAAATAAAAAAGAAGAGTTGATGGACGAGATTCGCCAGCAAAAAAATGAATTGGAATCTCTAAATTTGAATATTGAGAATACGAAATCAGAAACCCAAAAAGTTGAAAAAGAAATAGATGAGAAGAATACTTTACTAACCAATCATGAAGAAGATATCAGAAAACTGGAAAGACTTAAAAATGAACTGAATGACGAAATTCTGCTTTTGAAGAAAAAAGAAGAGAAAATGAATGAAGAGATTGGCTCGATTAGTCAGAAAATTAGTCAACTTGAATTAAGAAAATTTGAGGTTGAAGACCAGCATCTTGATTTGGAGAGCAAGATTTCAGAAAACTTACAAAAATTCAATGAAGAAATTAGTTTGAATAACCAAAAATTGAGAGATCTCAAAAAAGAAATTCTATCCAAAGAAAAAATCCTCAACGAATATGAAAAAACTTACCTGGAAAAAGTTACACATATAGCCGAATACGAAGGTGTAATAAATGTTTTGAAAAAAGAAAAGGAATCTTTTGAATTATTAGTTGCAAGTCTTAAAAACGAGCAAGATGATTTGAACAAAAGAATTAATGAGTTAAAGGATAAAGAGAGTAAACAAAGAGTTTATTTGAGTGAATTACATAGCGAGACCGATACAATTCAAATCAAGAAGACAAATATTGAGAAAGAATCCAGCGCAATTATTGACCTTATGAATAGAAATATTAATGAAGCGGAATCAAAAAAAGAAACTTTAATCAGAGAAATTGCAGAAAAAGAAGAACAGCTTCTAAAAATAAGTGAAGTTGTTTCCGAAACTAAATCTGAGTTACAGCAATTAAAGCAAGAAAAGTCAGATTTCGAAATACAAAAAGAAAAAATGGCTTCAAAAGTTTCGGAATTAATTGCTATGGAAAAATCTATTCAGTCTAAAATCAATCTATTGCAAAACGAAGCAAAAGTAATTGAAGAGAAAAATAATCCGATCGTTTTAGATGAAGATTTTATAGAAGAAGACGATATCGAAGAAAAAGAAGCTGACAATTAAGAAATTATTAAGTGTTCACTATTTCGGACATTTTGTTTAATTTTAGTAAATCTGTTTCAAATCTAAACACTTCTTTAAATTAAATATTGCCATTTTGTACGAAAATGGTGTTTTATTTTGGTACTATCTTTGACATACTAAGTATTCTTCCATTAATGAATTGAGAAAATGAAAAAAATAAGTTTACTGGTAATTATAGTTATAGGCTTTTGCAGTAGCATTTTAGCTCAAAACAATAAAGCATATTTGAATAATCCGATCTATAAAAGACAGATTGAAATGTATGATGTCTATAAAACCAAACAAGCTGATATTGTAATGTTTGGTAATTCATTGACTCATGGAGCTAATTGGAATGAGTTATTAGGCAGAGATAATGTTGTTGAGAGGGGAATTGTAAGTGATGTAACCGAAGGTTTTGTAGCTAGGCTGCGATATGTTTATAAATTGAAACCAAAAGTTTGTTTTATTTTGGGTGGATTAAATGATATTTATAACTGGACTCCGGTAGAAAAAATTTATGCTAATTATATTAAAATGATTAGTAGTTTAGAATTAAGAGGAATTCAGCCGGTAATTCAATCTACACTTTATTCCGGTAAAAAATGGGGTGCTGATTATTTAGCACGAACAAATCCGGACCTTAAACCAGAAGATGTGAATGCTGAAAGAAATTCGCAGGTGAAATTGTTGAATAAAATGCTTGCTGATTATGCTAAAAGAAACAAAATTATTTTCATCGATTTAAATAAAGAAATGTCCAAAGATGATTTTTTAAGAAGTGATGTTACATATGATGGAGCGCATTTAAATGCTCGCGGTTACAAAATTTGGGCTCAGGAAGTTGATGAAGTGTTAACTGAAATGGGATTTTGAATTAATTATTAGGAGAATAAATGGCACAAAAGAATTACGTTAAACAACCGATCTATATCCTGCTGATGACGATTGTTATACTTTTCTTTATCTCGTTTTTGCCGAATGAGCAATCAGTATTTGGTGTAGATTTAAGGTATGTAGATATTTTTGCTGATCTTAAAGGTCAAAATGAATCCGATGAACTTGAATATGAAGAATACTACGAAGAAGATTACGAAAATTTAGAATACGAAGAATATTATGAAGAGGATTATGATGAGTATGATTCAGAAGATAATCCTGACAGTATTGAAAGTGAATCAAATTTATTAAATGAAGAAATCAAACTAAATTATGCATCTTTTGCATTTTTAAATTTGATTAGTGATTTATTTTTTGACAACGATAATGAAGATAATGCTTCAGATAAATTGACTTTAAAACCGCAAAAAATATCCGGTAATCTTGGTCAGCTAAAGTATTTCTTTGATGCTTTAAAATCTGCAAAAACAAAAAAAATAAGAGTGGCTCATTACGGTGACTCTGCTATTGAAGGCGATTTAGTTACTGCTGACATTAGAGAAAACTTACAGGATAAATTTGGTGGTAATGGTGTTGGATTTATTTCTATTACTTCACAAGATGTTCAATTCAGACAGACTACAAAACATACATTTTCAAACACTTGGGAAGAAGCATCACTTTATTCGAGCAATAGAAAAAAACTTGATCTTGGAATTAGTGGTGAAGTTTTTATTCCTAAATCTAAAAGTTGGGTGCAGTATCAAACAACGAGAAGATATAGATATTTAAAGAGCTGGTCAGAAGCTAAATTACTTTATAAAGCTAGTAAAAACTCATCAATAGAATATTCTTTTGATGGGAAAGGAAAACAAAAAGCGAACTTGAAAAAAAGTAACAAAGTTAGTCAAGTTACATTAAAGGCATCCGGTGCTGCAAAAAAATTAAAAATAGAATTCCAGCCGGATGGTAACCATTATTACGGTGTACTTCTTGAAAATGGCAATGGTATTTATGTTGACAATTTCCCACTAAGAGGAAATTCCGGAGTTGACTTACAAAATTTATCTGCATCAACTTTACAAGAATTTGGCGATTTACTTAACTATAAACTTATCATTTTGGAATTTGGCTTAAACGCTGCTGGTTCAATAAAAAGTAATTACAGATGGTATGAAAGGGAAATGGAAAAAGTTATTAACAACTTGAAAAAAGCATTCCCTCAATGCAGTATTTTAATGATCAGTGTTCACGACAAAAGTATGAAAAGAGGATCAAATTATGTAACTGATCCTTCAGTAATAAAATTGTTAAAATCGCAAATAGCAATTGCTAAAAAGACCAAAGTTGCATTCTGGAATCTGTTTGAAGCTATGGGCGGAAAAGATTCTATGCCTAAATGGGTTAATAAAAACTGGGCTTTCAAAGATTTTATTCACTTTAATGATAGAGGTGCTAAAGAGGTAGCGGACTTATTAAGTGATGCATTAATAGAAGCTTACAATAATTATAAAAGAAAAAATTAAGTTACCTTTTATCTCTGAGTGAATTATATTATAGAACAAAACTTATAGTTTATGCAATTTTCACTCTTTGAAAACATTCTAAATATTTTAAAATACAATCCGCTGGAACCGTTATTGTTTAACAGCGGATTCTTTTTATTTTTCTTTCTCTTTTGTTTAATCTTCAGTCAGATTTTTGTTAACAACCACCGTGCAAAAGTTTTATTTCTTTTAACAGCTTCACTCTATTTTTATTATAAATCCAGCGGAGTATTTTTTGTCCTAATTATTATTAGCTCTTTAATCGATTACTTTGCCGGTTATTACATTCATGCTTCTCAATCTAAAACACAAAAAAAATCACTTTTGGTTGTTAGTATAATTACCAACCTTGGAATTTTAGGATACTTCAAATACACAAACTTTTTCCTGGATACTTTTAATTCAATCGGGCTTTCAAATTTTGATATGCTCGATATATTTTTACCGGTCGGCGTTTCATTTTTTACATTTCAATCAATGAGTTACACAATAGATATTTATCGTGAAAACCTGGAGCCGGAAAAAAATTTTTTTGATTTTCTTTTCTTTGTTTCATTTTTCCCGCAGCTTGTTGCCGGGCCAATTGTACGTGCAAGCGATTTTCTGCCGCAAATAAAAACTAAACCAATTTTATCCAAAGATGACATTGGCAAGGCTTTTATGCTGATAATTAGCGGGCTTTTTAAGAAAGCTGTTATAGCGGATTATATAAGTATAAATTTTATCGACAGGGTTTTTGAATGGCCAACTAGATTTACGGGGGCAGAAAATTTAATCGCTCTTTACAGCTATGCGATTCAATTGTACTGTGATTTCTCCGGTTATTCAGATATGGCAATTGGTTTAGCGTTGTTACTCGGTTTTAGAATTCCGGAAAACTTTAACTCTCCGTACAAAGCTGCAAGTACAACTGAATTTTGGCAAAGATGGCATATTTCACTTTCATCATGGCTAAGAGATTATTTATACATTGGGCTTGGCGGCAATAGAAAAGGTAAATTCAGAACTTATGCAAACTTAATCGTAACAATGCTGCTAGGCGGTTTATGGCACGGTGCAACATGGAGAATGGCGATTTGGGGATTGATCCAAGGAACAGCACTTGCAATTGAAAGAAAAACGGGATTTGCAAAGTTCACCCAAAAAAGTACTTTGAACAGAATTATTGGATGGTTAATAACATTTAATGTATTTACATTTACGTTGATATTTTTCAGAGCCCAATCAGTACAAGCAGGTTATGAAATGATCAATCAAATATTGTTTTATTTTCACCCTGAAGTAATATTCCAATTTATTGAAGGTTATCCCGTAGTTTTCGGATTAGTTGTTCTGGGATACATAATGCATTTTACTCCGAAAAGAACTGAAGTTTATTTGGAACAATTTTTAGTTAAAATGCCTCCAATAGTGAAAGCTTTAATTCTTGCGTTACTAGTTTGGATTGTAGCACAATTTAAGTCGGCAGATATTCAGCCGTTTATCTATTTCCAATTTTAATAGAATGAAATACTTAACGAAAATATTAGCTATACTTTTGCTTATCCCTGTAATGTTGTTTTCACAAAATAATTCGGAGGGACTAAAACAAGCGGCTATTGGACACATGAATGCAGGCCGTTATGGCGAAGCAATTGACCTATTGAATAAGTATATCTCTGCAAATCCAAGACTTGCCGAAGGTTATAATCTTCGAGGTTTATCATTTGAGAAAAGGTCTCAGTTTCAAAGTTCTGTTTTAGATTTTAGAAGAGCCCGAAAACTTGATCCGAATAACAAAGAAATACAAGAAAATCTTGCAAGGGTAATAGCTATTTGGCATGCTCAGCTTTACAAAAAAATTGAAGGGCATGAAAGAGAAATAGCTATCGATCCGACATTCCCTTTCAACTATTTAGAGATTGGAAAATCTTACCGCTGGTTAGAGGAATGGGATCTTGCCGAAGAGTGGTACGACAGATATTTGGAAAGAGATGATAATGCATCTCCTGATGAAATAATTCGATACTCAGAAATTCTCGCAAAAAATGAACACATTAAGAAAGGGGAAATAATCCTAAAAAAATGGGTGGATAGATACCCTGAGGATTGGAGGCTGTGGAGCAGATACGGCTATTTTACAATGTGGCTTGGTAACAATAGAAATGCTATAAATGCGTTTGAAACTGCACTCGGATTCAAACCATTCTTTAAAGAAGCACAAGACGGTTTAGATCAAGCAAAAAAGGAAGCTTATTTAACTCAATACGATCCACGCTCTTTCGAAGCTGTTTACGCAATAGATAGATATTATAATAGATTGAAGCGTAATCCTGATGATTATGAAACGAGGTTTAAACTAGTTGATGAATTAATTAAAGAAGAACGTATTGAAGAAGCCTTAGATCAAATCTTAATTTTAGGAGTTGATCACTCAGACGACGATAGATATGATCCCCTTTTCGATTATGTAACTACATTTAGGGATTCGGTTTACAGAGACAGAATTGAAGCTTATGAAGAAACATTAACAGACAACGCTGGTGATAAAGAAGCTGCTAAAAATGCTGCGCGTTATTATGAATATTTGCAAGAATATGACAACGCTGTTTTTATTTTGGATAATTATTTTCAGCAGGTTCCGGATGAAACCGACAAAGACATGAGATACCAATATGCAAGAGCATTGGCATGGGGAAGAGATTTTGACGGGGCAATAGATATTGTTGACGGGTTGCTGGAGGATTACCCCGACGACCTGGAGTATCAGCTATTCAGAGCCCAGCTTTCTGTTTGGAATAGCCGTGATTTGGAGGTAGCTAGGGAGTATTTAGATAATGTTTTAACTGCAGATTCTACGGTTGTTGATGCATTAATTGCGAGTGGTTCATTGGCATTATTGGATCAGGAGTTTGAATTAGCTCAAGATTTTGCTGATAAGGCGTCTGAACTTGATCCTTTAAATGATGAGGTAATTAAGCTTCAGTCAAATATTGATTTCCAATTACTTAGGGCCGAAGAAGAAAGGCTCTATGAAATTCTTGAGGAAGGCAGGGAACTTGTAATTCAAGGGGATCATGAAAGTGCATTACCTTTCTATGAAGACTACATTGATCAAGCTGAGCCAAATCTTTTTATTCAAAAGGAGTATGGAGATGTTCTCTTTGCTGCGGATAGACTTGAAGAAGCCAAATCAATTTATGATCAAGTATTACTTGATGGCTATAATTATGAAGCAGCACTTCAAAGCGCAAAAGTATCATACACAATGGGAGATTCTCTCGGTGCATTAATCGGATTTAAAACTTTAGTTAATGAAGAACCGGAAGAATTTGAACCGAGATTATATCTAGCAGATAGTTATGCAAAGTTAAATGAGAATGATTCTGCAAGAGTAATTTACGATTCTTTATTGACAACTTGGGATTTAGATTCTTCTCAAGTGGCAATGGTTGAACAAAGGTTAGACTGGCTGCCTGTAACCGGATTAAGGGGCATATTAGCTACTTTCCCAAGTACAGTCGGATTTGCACCTTCGCTTTCTTGGTATACTGACAATTTGGGTTTTGGTTTTACTAATTGGGGTGGCAGACTTGAGCTTGGTGTACTTGAGTTTCTCTCAATCGGAGTGTCTTTCCAGCGGCATTTTTTATCTGCTAATGAATCAAGCCTGGATGAAGATGTAACCAGTACTTACTTATTTACGGGGGATCGGACTTTTACAACTTTTCAAGGGCATCTTTTTTTGAGGTTTGGTGAATATGTTTCTTCAGGGATAGGGCTTGGTTTAGTGAATGTCTCCGGAGATACAACTCAAACTGAGCAAATGGATATTTTCGTTAGATATGAGCCGAACGACGATTTTTTTATTCAAGGTACTGTAACTAACTCGGATGCGGCATTAATTCTTTATTCGCCATATTTAATTGATAACAGATTCTCTTCGCGTTTTTATAGAGTCGCAGGAAAGTTTATTCACAAATCCGGATTTCTTGTGAGAAGTCACTTCCAATATCTGACAGTGAATGACTCAAACGAAGGTAATGATTTTATGCTGAGAATAGGACGGCGGTTTGAAGAATATATTCTCGGTGGATATGAATATTTATTTACAAATTACAGATTTACATCAAATCTTTATTATTCACCTAATAATTTCGAATCCCACAGTTTTTGGGTGGATATTCCGTTGGAAGAAAAAGATGAACTTGAAGTTACAATTGGTGGTAAACTAGGTTATGTGCCTAGCAATGATTTTATAGTTCTTGGGGGAAATATTGAAGCAACAGTTAAAATAGACGAAAACCTTTTGCTTTCAGCTAGAACGGCTGTTGGCTCAACTACAAGAGATAACGCTTCTTACAGATTTTTCTCAGGGCAGCTTTCACTTTATTGGAATATTTTTTAAAAGAAAGTTCATAATATTTGAATTTCTTAATATTTATTTTTGTTGTTAGTTATAAATAATTATTAATGACTTTCGATAATAAATCAGAAATAAAAGAAAGACAGCCATGATAGAAATAAAAATATCAACAAATGCAGCAATTATCTTATTAACTGAAAGAATGAGATATGAACTCAAATTAAGAAAGAGGGCAGGCATAGTTGCTCCTGAGCATGAACTCGAAACTTTGAGTCAGAAAGACTTGATGAGTATTGCTGAAACTTCAGCTTTCGATTTGGTATTTTTACTTCCCGCGGAGATTTTATCTGAAAAAAATAATCTTGGTGATATTATTTATAGATCAATAAAATCATTATCAAAGGTTTATAATAGAGAAGAATTTAATCTTTACACACGTGAAAGAGCTCACAGCTTGATCAAACCAACTGAAGCAATATTTAAGTTTACAGTTAAAAAAGAAGATTTTCAGTATAACTAATTTATTTGTACAAACTTTGAGTCTTTCCCTTTAGTCTGCACAATATGAAACTTCAATTCGTTATTTGAGTCTGGGTAGTCGTCTCTTAAGTGAGTGCCTCTGCTTTCTTGTCTGAGAAGAGCAGAATTTATAACCAATTTTGCAGTATCGAATAAAAACCTTATTCTTAAGTCATTTAGTTCATTTTGGTCAATTTGAAATTCAGTTTTCAGCTTTTCAAGTTTATTTGAAGCTTTGTTTAATGAAGATTCATTCCGAACAATTCCAACCCGTTTTGTCATTATTTTCTGAACCTTTTTTTTCACTTTCAAAAACTTAGCTTCGTTATCAGGTGAAAGCGAGATTAACTTTATTTCAGAATTAAATTCTGTTTTTGGTTCATGAATTTTTTTAACTGCTTCATCAACAGCTATTTTCCCGAATACCAGACATTCAAGCAGAGAGTTACTTGCAAGCCTGTTAGCTCCGTTTACACCGGTAATTGCAGCCTCACCAAAAGCAAACAATCCTTCAATATTTGTTTGTGCTGCTAAATTAGTTCTAATTCCGCCAATTAAATAATGTGCTGCAGGGGCAACCGGAATGAGGTCCTTTGTAATATCAATTCCAAACGAAGATGCTTTTTCATGAATATTCTTAAACCGTTCCTTTAAGTAGTCGCCATCTAAGTGTGAGGCCTTTAAATACATAAAATCGCTATCAGCTTTCTCCATTTCCTTATGAACAGACCGTGAGACAATATCTCTTGGGGATAATTCCGCCAGTTTGTTGTACTTTGGCATGAATCGTTCTTTATTGATGTTTAATAGATGAGCACCTTCGCCTCGCAAAGCTTCGCCGATTAAAAATGTTTCTCCGCTTTCCGAATAAAACGATGTCGGGTGAAACTGAACAAATTCCATATTTGCAACTTCAGCCCCGGCTTCATATGCTATTGCAATACCATCGCCGGTAGTTGTTTCCGGATTTGTGCTTCTTCTAAAAATACCGGCAGCCCCTCCGGTAGCAATAAAAGTAGATTTAGAGTTGAATCTAATATTTTCTCCTGAAATAAAATCAAAACCAACTGCACCAAAACATTCATTTTGCTGCACTAAAAGCGAGTGGATAAAAATATTCTCAAACAAAGTTATGTTTTTGCTTTCTTTGACTTTTGGAATTAAAAAATTAACAAGTTCGATTCCGGTAGCATTACCACCGGCATGCAGAACGCGCCTTCTGCTATGCCCTCCTTCTTTCCCTAACTCAAATTCTCCACCTCTTTTGTCAAAATTCATCCCCATATTGATTAAATCGTTTACACGATCTACTCCTTCGGTTACAAGAATTCTTACGGCCTGTTCATTACCCAATTCACGTCCGGTTTTAAAGGTATCTTCGAAATGAATATCCGGTGAGTCATCTTCTGCTATTGCAGCGGCGATGCCGCCTTGGGCCCAGCTGGTATTACTTATATTTAATTCTGTTTTTGTTACTAATGCTACTTTACCGCTTTTAGCCGCATGAATTGAAGCATAAAGACCTGCCAAACCTGAACCAATAATAACAAAGTCAAAATCAAAATTTTTTACTGGAAGCACAAAAACCTTTTTCTCTTTGGCTGAGAAAAATACATTATTTATTATATAAAAACATCAAATAATAAGAGAAAAAGGAAGGATTATTAATTATTGATTTCGATAAGATCAAAATATAGTTGATCAAATCCTAAAAACTCTTGAAGCCAAGCAGCAAATCCATCTCCTTTCAACACTGCTTCAGCTTTAACAATACCAATTTGAGGTGCAAGCCACTCTGTAAGATAATTTGTTTTTGTTCCATATTCAGTAAATATACTTTCAATTTTTACACAACTTAGGTCACCTAATTCAGTTGAAACTGTTTCGTATCCAACAACTTTACCTTTTACAGATAATGAAACAGTATCTTCTTCATTTACAATTTCAAATCCATCCCACGCCCATGTCATTCCTTGTTTAAGATTTTTGGGGAATCTTAAAACCGGTTCGCTGTATTTTACATCATTGCCGAAAAATAGTATTTCGTTTTTTGAACTAGTTACATAAATACCGTCAGATTTTGAAATGTAGCTTTGCTGGTAAAATATTCCCGATGTTTCGTAAGTTATGAAAATCTCTTCATCCTTCCATTCCATAAAGGCTTCTACGTCACCAAAGTTTGTATCAAAAAGATAGTTTACTTCGGTATCTAAAGGAAAATATTTTTCAACGGAGTAACTATCATTTGAAGAGGTCGAAATACTTAAATGAGCCAAATCTTGCCCGAGGGTAATAAAATAAAGAGCCGTAGAAGATAAAATTATTTTAAAGATCATGATGAACTTTGTTTGTCTATTAGTTTTACTAAAAATAAGTTTTGTGATTAATTTTAGTATTAAGAGAATTTTAACAAAAGATTAATTTATTATGAAGAAGTTGGACGATTAAATAATATTTAATTAATGTTTTGTTAATTCTTACTTAACAGTATGATATTATATTCTATTCTAAAAAGAAGGTGTCAACCCGAATGCCTAAAAGAAAAAAAGAACTTTTCATTTTTTCGGAACTTGTGGAGATTCTAAAGGAACATGAATTAGATAAATTGCTGTTATTAATAAGGACTAATCAACTTGTACAACTTAGAAAAGAAATTATTTTTTATTTGGTAAAATACAGAAAATCTTTAGCTCACGTGTTGTAAGCTGTTTTGTCTTGTTAATCTTGAATTAACAATTAATTAACATCGTCCCTCTCCCAAATTTATTATTATTAATTAGTTGACAAATTTAAAGATCATGTTTAGTATCTGGATACCATTATATTTATTAATATGTGCAGTGCTTACTTCTTTCTTAGCAAAGACAAGAAATAGGAATACTGTTAACTGGTTTTATATTGGATTCATATTTGGAATATTTGGTATTATTTCAGTTCTGTTCACTCCTAAGATAGATTCCGAAATACTCTAATATCCTATTTGATTTAAATCAACTTTTAGAAATCAATTAATAATTATCATTGAATAAAATTATTTTAGCAGATATATTGTCGCTAGACATTAACAATGGTCAATTGTGATGAGAGGTATAGTTAGATTCTTTGGTACAATAGCAGTATTGATGTCAATAGTTACTGCCGGTGCGATTTTTTTTGAATCATATTTAACAACTGAAATTGTTGAAGCAAAAGTTGTTCAGTTAATTTCAGTAAAAGGTAAATTTGATTCAGTTGAAAGAATAGTTGTTACTAAAAATGAAACCTTCGACAATAATGATAATTATTACCAGGGCAAAGACAAATCCGCTGAAATTCAAAGCAAATTGAAAAAAAACAAGGTCTACAAATTTAAAGTTGTTGGTTATAAGTTTAGAGAACACGTGCCGCTGTTTTTTTCAAAAAATAGAAATATTATTTCAATTGTAGAATAATGAACTTTCCTTCCTGATTGCGCATTTCTTATTATTTATTTTAATATTTTTGACCATCAGTAATTTAGAATACATAAATGCAAAATGTTTTAAAACGTATCGGTTTGTTTATAGTTGCAATAGTATTATTGCCAACAATTGTTTTGATTTCATTTCAATTGAACTCACTTGGCAAAAACGAAGAAATGCTGCAGGAAATTTACAGCAATCAACTTGATGCAATTCTCTTTTCGGTTAATCAATATTCGGAAGACCTTACAGAAAGCTGGGTAAATGATATTGTAAACAGTTTCAGTAATCCATCTGTAGCAAATAAATTTGATGAAACAGCATTAGAAATGTTTAGCTTAAATCCGTTTATGAGAATGATTTTTGTTTATAATGCAGATACCAAAGAAAACCGCTCAATCGTGCAAGTAATGCGGCAAATTGAAATTGAAGAAAATCTATCAATGGTAAATGAGATAATTTCTAAGCAGAAAAATAAGATTGAAAGGTTATTTGAATATAAGAAATCAGATTACAGAAAAATTGAACCGGTTTTTAATTCTGTACCGGATATAAGTAATATGCTGCTTTTTGTAATAGATTCAGTTCATGTCGGTGGTATAGTATTTTTACCGGATATTTTTGCGAAAGAACTACTTGAACCCAAAATGCGGTCAATATCGAGAGATAAGTTTATTATTAATATTTTTAATAGTGATTCAAAGCAAGTAATTAGCCAGACTGAAAAAGGCGAATTTCTTAAACCTCAGCAAACTAGGGAACTTTGGCTGCTACCGGGTTATAGTTTGGGTATTACTTTAAAGGGAGAAACAATACACAGCTTAGTAAAAAACAGAACATACAATTTTATACTAATTGTTGTAATGCTTTCATTGCTTCTAATTTTTGGATTATGGGTTATTGTAAAAAGTATAAATAAAGAAATAAAATTAGCTCAAGTAAAATCCGAATTTGTTTCTAATGTATCGCATGAGTTGAGGACACCACTTGCATTGATTTCCATGTTTGCAGAAACATTGGAAATGGGGAGGATAAGATCGGAAGAAAAGAAGCAAGAATATTACAAAATAATAAGCAGGGAAACCGGAAGGCTCAGCCGTATCGTAAATACAATATTGAACTTCTCTAAAATGGAAGCCGGCAAAAGAAAATTCAACATGATGCAAAATGATCTAAATGAAATTGTAAGAAAGATTATCGGTACATATAGTTTTCATGTTGAGAATAAAGGATTTAAGGCAATATTCAATGAGGCAAATGAAAATTTAGATGTAAAAGTTGATGAAGAAGCAGTCTCAGAGGCATTGATAAATTTGATCGACAACGCAATGAAATACAGCCGTGATATCAAAGAAATCGAAATCACAACGGGATTGAAAAATGATAAAGCCTTCATTGAAGTGAAAGATCACGGTATTGGAATATCAGCTGATGATCAAAAAAAAATTTTCGAAAAATTCTACAGAGTGCCAACCGGCTTAGTTCACAACGTAAAAGGAACCGGGCTAGGTTTAACATTAGTAAAGCAAATTATGGATCATCACAATGGTGATATTCAATTAAAAAGTGAAATGGAAAGAGGGAGTTCATTTAAATTGATATTCCCTATTAATAATAATCATAATGATGAAGTTTAGAGGAAATGATGATTAAAATTCTTATAGTAGAAGATGAACCCAGCATGAGATTGGGATTAAAAGATAATTTAGAATTTGAAGGCTACGAAGTTGACTTTGCGGAAGATGGGGTAATTGGATTGGAAAAAATTAGAGAGAATAATTACAATTTAATTTTACTCGATGTAATGTTGCCGAACATGTCCGGCTTTGATGTTTGTAAAACTGTAAGAAAGGAAGGGATTAAAACGCCTATTATTCTTTTAACTGCCAAAGGCGAAGAGATAGATAAAGTGCTGGGATTGGAATTAGGTGCTGATGATTATGTTACAAAACCATTCAGCTTAAGAGAATTAATTGCAAGAATAAAAGCTGTATTGAGAAGAAGTGATGATATCAAAAATGAAGTTAATGATAATGAAATAACTTTGGGCAAACTTAAAATCAACTTTGTTAATTACACTGCTTTTGAAAATAGTGAAGAAGTGCAAATGTCGCATAAAGAATACGAAGTTTTAAATTATTTGTGGAAAAGAAAGAATGAAACTGTAAGCCGTGACAAACTGCTAAAAGATGTTTGGGGTGAAGATGTTTACATAACTACAAGAACAATTGATAACTTCATTCTAAAGCTGCGACAAAAAATTGAATCGGATACAAAACATCCAAAGATAATTTTAACTGTGCACGGAATTGGATATAAATTAGTTAATTAACTTTGCTATTCTTTCAAGTCTGATTGAGCCGATTAATTTGAAAGGCTGTGAAAGACCATAGTTATTATTCCAGGAAATAATAACCATCAATGGTGAACCAACAATTTTCTCTCTTGGGACAAACCCCCAAAATCTGCTATCGAGACTATTGTCTCTGTTATCGCCCATCATAAAGTAGTGATCTTCTTTAACGGTATATTTATCAGAAGGCAAGTTATTTATGAAAATTTGGCTACCTCTTATATCTACTACGTCTTCTTCGTGTTCTCTATTTATAAATGTTTCCCAGAAAACTATATTTTCGGTTGTGAGTTCAATTTCTTCACCTTCGCTTGGGACAACAATTGGCCCAAAGAAATCACTGTTTGTGTTTTTACCTGGCTGAAATATTGAAGGGTCCTTAAATTCTTTTGGATATGACCTTGGTTTCATGTAATTGATGTCTGGCGGCCTTCTGAATTCTTCACCATTTACATAAAGAACTCTATCGATAATTTCGAGTGTATCACCGGGAATACCAACACACCGTTTAACATAATGAATTACTTCTTTGTTAAAAACTACATCTCTGTCGCCGGGGTATTCAAAAACTAAAATTTCATAGCGCTGAGGATCCTTAAATTTCGGAAAATTAACATAAGGTAATCTGACATTTGTAAAGGGGATATACCGAGGAGTTGAACCGCCGTAAACAAATTTATTAACAATTAGAAAATCGCCAGCCATCATTGTATTTTCCATTGAAGAAGTAGGTACAAGCGAAGCTTCTAATAACGTTGATTTAATAAATAGGACGATGATAATCATTACTATAAATTCAAGAACTACGTGTAGTTTACTTTTTTTCTTTGTCTGCGGCTTCTTTGTCATTAATTACCCAGTAAATTTATAATCTCAAAAAATATTAATATTTAGTCAATAATTATAATCAATTTTGTAATTCAATATCACTTTTTTTGTTATTCAAAAAAGGATGTAATAAAACAGCAAAAATTACAACCAGGATACAGCCCACAAGATTAAACCATAAAAACGGAATATCTGTAAAAGCAAAAAGAAGCAGTACTATTGCTTCAGCAATTAATGCAGCAACAAATGTGGAAGTTCCGCCAATCCTTTTCAAATAAAAAGCTACTAGAAAAATCCCGAGAATTGTTCCGTAAAATAATGAGCCAAGTATATTTACGGCTTCGATGAGAGAACCAAGTTGGTTTGCAAATTGAGCAAATATAATTGCATACACTCCCCAAAAAACTGTAGCAAGTTTTGATACAATTAGATAATGTTTATCGGAAGCTTCTTTTTTAATCAGTCTTTTATAAATGTCTATTACAGTTGTCGATGCAAGTGCATTTAATTCTGCGGCTGTTGAAGACATTGATGCTGAGAGTATAGCAGCGAGCACCAACCCTACTAATCCTATTGGGAGGAAGCTGATGACAAAATTTAGGAAAATATAATTGGTATCGTTTCCATCTGCGCTTGGGTCAACTTTTTTGATTAGTCCTACTGCGGCTTCTCGTATTTCATTTTGCTTTTCTTTTGATTCATCTATTTTTTTCTCTAATATTTCAACTTGCGCATTGTCGTCATTTTCTATTGCATCAATCATTGAACGTAAGTCAGTTTGTCTTTCTGCAAACAATGCTTCTTGTTGGTTTTCCAATTCTTCATATTGAGCAACATATTCACTTTGCTTTACTTTGTTCTCATCAACCGGATTAAAATAAACCGGCGGAGTTACGAATTGATAAAAAGCAAAGACACTAGCACCGATGAACAAAATGAAAAACTGCATTGGTACTTTTACAATACCGTTTGCAAGCAGCCCGATCCGGCTTTGCTTTACAGAACTTCCAGAAAGATAACGCTGAACTTGTGATTGGTCGGTTCCAAAATAAGAAAGCATTAAAAATGTTCCGCCAATTATTCCAGACCAAAATGTATATCGATTATTAAGATCAAAAGAAAAATCTATTGCATTGAGTTTGCCCATTTTACCTGCTACTCTTGTTGCATCAACAAACGAGATATCACTCGGCAGCAGTTGAAAAATAGTAATAAATGCGGCGGTCATTCCAAACATGATAATCATCATCTGCATAAGGTGGGTTTTATTTACAGCGTTAGTACCGCCTGATACAGTGTAGATCATTACCAGAACACCGATAACCAAATTGGTAATATAAATATCCCATCCGAGCAAAACAGACAAAATTAAAGAGGGAGCAAAAATTGTAAAACCCGCAGCCAATCCTCTTTGGGTTAAAAATAAAATTGCTCCGAGTGCTCGGTTTTTTAAATCGAATCTCGTTTCAAGATATTCATAAGCAGTAAAAACATTGAGCTTATGATAAATAGGAACAGCAGTAACTGAAAGGATAACCATTGCAATGGGTAAACCAAGATAGAACTGCACAAAGCGCATTCCGTCAACGTAAGCTTGCCCTGGTGTTGAAAGAAATGTAATTGCACTTGCCTGTGTTGCCATAATGGAGAGCGCTATTGTAAACCATGGTGTTGACTTATTAGCCAGTAAATAATCTTTAACGTTTTTACTGCCTTTTGTTTTTACTACTCCATAAATAACGACAAATGCTAAAAATCCGCAAAGAACAATCCAATCAATATAACTCATTCAAATGCCTTGGTAAACCAGTAAAATGCTGCAATCATTAAAAGACCCTGTGTTATTAAAAAGGAATATACAACATTCCAATTTAGAGCAATGGCTCTCTCTTTATTAATTCTCAGCTTTTTCAACATATTTCCCCCCGGAAATTAGATTAGTAAAAATTCTGTATGCGCCGGGCACTCCGGCGGGTAATTGCCTGAACCATGAAAACCCTGTATAAATAAAAGCTCCTTCGCCATATTTAGTATAAATCAAACCACCTGCTGTTTCTTCTTCATTGGGATCATTGCTTGCTAAAATTGTTTCGTATTTTTCATCCCAATCTTTGGCAAAATATACACCGCGTTCTTGAACCCAATTATCAAAATCTTTTTTGGTAATTTTATTCGGATAATTCAATAAAAGATGATCTTCATTTAAAATTTTCACCGGTGCATCTTCATATGTAACTCTGTCACGAACAATACTAAATGGATAAGGCCCGATATCTTTTGTCTTTAATCCAAATGAAACATTATACTGCACAACCAGCGTTCCGCCATTGTTAACATATTCTAAAAGCTTATCATTATAATGATTTATTCTATCCCTGGTGTTGTATGCGCGAATGCCTGTTACAATAGCATCGAAGCCTGAAATATTTTCATTTTCGATAAACTCATCATCAAGCATTGTAACTTCATAGCCAAGCTGTTCAAGGTTTTTCGGGATCTCATCTCCGGAACCTTCAATGTAGCCAACAGAAGAAATTGTTTTGTTGATTTCAAGTCTCACTAGTTTTGCATCTGCTACAGGAAAAATTGTTCTTCGTGGAATGTGTGGGTGATCAATTTCTACTAAACTTTTATTGAATTTCTTGCCATCGGATTCAACTTCAACTTCAAAATAATTTACTGATTCGTTTTTTGGTGGTGTTACTTTAAAGACAACAGCCTTCTCTTCATACTTTTCTTTTAGATTAAATTCAATAAACTCTGGTGAAACTTCCCAGCCATCATCTACTTTTAACTTTACTTTTCCTTTAGCTTGAGGTGAATTGTTTTTTACCCTCACCATTACATCTTTACTTTCGCTATCAGCAAACAAATAAACTTCTTCGTCAAGGTTTGCAGTTACTTTAGGCCTTATCTCAATATCACGGTACAGTTCACCGTCAACTCTATCAACACTTCTGTAAAGTATTGGTGATTCAAATTCAATTTTTTCATTCTCAATTATAAAAGAAAACTTAGCCGTTAATGACGGCTGACTTTCATCCAAATTAACTAAGTTCTGTTCCATAATTGAAAATAATTTTCCGTCGTGTTTTTTTTCTAACCAAAATGGATTTGTAATTTTTGCGTTTGTTGGTACAACTAATGAGTCTTCTAAATTTGTGACATTATTTTGTTCCAATTTAATTTTTGAAAAATCACTACTATTATTAAATGGGTATTCAATCTGTTCGAGATTGATATTTAAAGAGGAGCGTTTCACAACTTCAATATTAAATTTGATTTCCTCGCCAGCTGTTGCTGAGTAATCTTGAGCAATTGCTTCAAACCAAAGTCCGCTGCAAGCACGAATCAGTTGCTTTAATTCTTTCTTCTTAACTTCTGTCCAATATTTATTTTCAAGAGCGTTTATTTTTTTGTAAATATTAATTAGCTGGGGAACAATTAAATGATTTTGATTTGGATTGAAGTCTGCTTCAGCTTTTTCGATTAATGATTGAATTTTTTTACCGCCTTTTACTCTTTCCCAGCTTAAGTCTATTCCTTCAAAAGGATCATCAGAGGTTGGATTATCCCCGCCAAGCAATGTAAAGTATTCAAAATACTGACCTCTAAAGCCTCGGGCACCAAAACCTTGACTTTTATGCATTGATCTGCTCTTAGCGTAAATCTCATTATATGATTGACCAAGCAAAGCATTGTATTCCCCAATTGGTAATTTTTGTAATCCTTCAGCACTAAATTTTCTAGAAAAATTAGGGCGCCAATCATTCCAGAAAATTCTTTTTGGCTGCCAAGTATCAACATATTTTAACTGTTCCGGGAAGACATTCGGATCATCTGCTTTATTAAATGCTTCCAGAGCTAATACCGCAGATGCTGAATGATGTCCATGTGTTCTAATCGAATCAATAGGGAAACGTGTAATTATAATGTCTGGTTTGAATTCTCTAATATTGTAAATCATATCAGAAAGAACTTCTTCTTTGTTCCAATGATCCAGTGTTTCTTTTGTGAACTTTGAATAGCCGAAGTCAACGGCGCGTGAAAAAAATTGTTCTCCGCCGTCGACTTTCCTGGCTTCTAATAATTCGTGAGTTCTAATTACTCCAATGAGGTCACCTTTTTCAGATCCAATTAAGTTCTGCCCGCCGTCGCCTCTGGTTAGCGATAGATATGCAGTCCGTACTTTTTTCCCTTTTGATAAATAAGAAATTACTGCAGTATTTTCGTCATCCGGGTGTGCAGCAATATACAATGCAGAGCCGAGGACTTTGAGTTTCTGCAATGCTAATTGTATTTCGGCAGAAGACATAACTTTAACAGGCTGAGCTTTTGTCGAAAAACAAAAGGCCAAAAATAAGAATAGTATTTTTTTCATCGGAGTGGTCATAGTTTTTTAGCTGCTTTTAATTTGTTCGAGAATGTCTTTAATTCTTTGCTGTTGATTTTGCGGAGCCATTTCCAAAGCTTTTTCGTAATATTCAACTGCTTTATCTTTTTCTCCACCATCTCTGTATGCTTCGCCTAAACTATCATAAACATTCCAATTGTTCGGATAGTTCTTTACGTTATCTTTAAATACTTCAAGAGCTTCTGTTGTTTTGCCTCTAGCTTTTAGAATGTAACCAAGCAAATTCATGTTGGCTGCGTTTTGGTTGTTTTGAATTGATGTCTCAATAAATGTCTGGGCTTTGTCTAAGTGAACATTATTTTGTAAACAGAAGAAAGCTGCTTGCGACCAATTTTGCCAAGAAAAACCAAGCTGGCCTCTAAGTTGGTCTTCAAAACTTGCAACGACTTGATCTACTGCGTCAACTTCAATCTTAAATGGTATTTTCTTTTTTTCCCAGTGTAAATATGCTGTAGTTGAATTATTAGTAAATTCACCAAAACCGTATTCAAGCCATTCTTTAAACGGAGCTTCAACTGCTTGGACTTTTACTCTTAACGCGTCTTCTGTTTCATCATAAAAGAAACTTCCCCATGAAGTTGAATTATTGCTGAAAATTACTGTAAAACCAGTTTCTTCAGGCAGCATTGATAAACCATATGTTCCCGCAGCTAAAGGCTTTCCTTCAATTTTTACGTCATCAGAAAAAGTAATAATTGTGTTTTCATTTGCGCCGGCTCTCCAAGGTGCTGGATTACCGGAACCGAATTGAAATGTTTGCCAACCGTATGGAACCAATGTACCCCAGATTTCTCTATCGTTTACGGCCGGCCTGCTGTAGTTAATAGTAATTTTTGTGATGCCTACAGTTTGTGTAACTTCAGAAGCCGGACTCTGACGAGGTGCAACAAGTTGAGCTTCAATTACCGAAGATGCAGATAAAAACAGAATTAAAAAAAATACTGCAAAGTATTTAAAAGAATTCATATTACCCCCTATATATAATATGATATTGATTAATTATTGAATTGGCAGGAAAATAAGTGCAGTTATACAACTGTATAAAATACAAAATAGATTACCCCGCCCTTTTGAGTTTAAATACAAATTTCAGACGATACGACTTTTTTTATGTTCCGTTTAAATCGTGTAAAAATCCGGTACCAATTTCATGACATCTAATGACATTCAATTACTAAACTTTGACAACTACTCTCTTTTTGAAAATGTCTAATGTAGTAAATTTCCAAAAAAAGGAGTAGAAAATGAGAAAGAGTAAATTAACTTTAATCGCTTTATTATTGGTAACATTTTTTGCAAATACAAGTTTGGCAAATGGGAACAATTCGTCAGATGTCGCATCAGAAAGAAATATACAGAATTTGACTAATGGAATAGAATCTGAAAATTTAGGATTAAAAAAGCATTGTATTTATTTTGCCGGCAAGTATAAAATATCTGAACTAACTGATAAATTAATAGAACAATACAAAAATGAAAATGATGCTTATATTAAAAAGCTAATACTTTTTAGTTTATACGAAATAAAAAGTGATAATGCCGCAAAAGATTTTTTTCAGCTGGCAATTTCTGAAAATGATAAAAAATTAAAAAATATTGCATCTGCAGCATATTTGGAATTAAATTTAGCAGATTCTGTTAAATATTATTCAAAATTGACTAAATGACATTTGATGACACAAATTGACTTAAGTATGACTTTTTTATGGTACTTATATACTAATTTTAAGAGAAGTAATAATTTATTTTAGAAATGAGAATCAGACGAAACATATTAACAGTAGCAAAACTTATATTAGTTTTGTTTATAATTGCTCCCCAATTAATTAATGCGGAAGATTGGAGAAGAGTGTTGAGATTGAAGGGGATTTGGAAATTCTCAATTGGCGATAAAATGGAATGGGCTGAAAAAAATTTTGATGATTCAAGCTGGGAAGAAATTTGGGTTCCATCTTTTTGGGAAAATGAGGGATTTAACGGATACAATGGGTATGCATGGTACAGAAAATCTTTTGAAATCAAAATTGATACAAAACTAAAAAATATATACCTATTTCTTGGTTACATTGACGATGTTGACGAAGTCTATCTAAATGGCAATAAGATTGGAGGCTCCGGCAGTTTCCCGCCAAACTATGCAACTGCATATAATTCTGAACGCAGATATCCAATCCCGGTAGAATTCTTTAACAAAAATGGTGAAAATGTTTTAGCGGTTAGGGTTTTTGATGCTACTTTAGGTGGCGGTATTAATTCCGGTAATCAGGGCTTTTATGTACAAAGAGAAGCTTATTATTTGGATTATGATCTTGAGGGAGAATGGTTGTTTAATACAGGAGATAATTCTCAATGGAAAGAACCTTATTATAATGATTCCGGATGGGATAAGATTTTTGTACCTGGACATTGGGAGAGCCAAAATTATGCTGATTATGATGGTGTTGGCTGGTACAGAAAAACAATTACAATTGATGAAGATTATGATGATAAATTAGTTCTTATTTTAGGAAAAATTGATGACATAGATGAAGCATTCATTAATGGCAAACGAATAGGCGGAACCGGTGTAATCAGTAAATACCCGGAAGACTCTTTCTTTAACCATGAGTGGCAGGAATTTAGAGGTTATTTTTTTGACTCGAGTTTATTAAAGATCGGTGAAAACGTAATAGCTGTAAGGGTTTACGACGGGTACTTAGGCGGTGGAATCTACCAAGGCCCCATTGGCATTGCTACTCAAGAAAACTATAGAAGAATTTGGCGAAGTAATAGAGGCGAAAAGTCAATCTGGGATTATTTCTTCGATTAGTTTTTATCATATCCGTAATTAGTGCAAATCTTTATGTTTTGTTAATACCTTCGTGACAATATTTGACAATCATTTACTTGAGAATGACACCTCTGACATTTTATTGAATTAAATTTGTAGTGAAAATTTAATTAAACAACAGGGGGGGAACAATGAAGATTCAAAAAGTCTTTCTATTTACTGCAGTATTCTTCTTTTTATTCGTTGGTAGTTTATCAGCAAAGAATAACAAAACACAAGTCTTCAAAAAGAATTCTATCGAGAATTTGATCATCGGAATAGAATCTGAAAATCCTGGTTTAAAGAAGAGTGCAATTTATTTAGCTGGTAAATACAAAATTAAAGATGTTACAAAAACACTTATCAATTTATTGGAAGATGAAGAAGACGAAGCAATCAGAAATCTGATTATAAGTAGTCTTTATCAGATTAATGTTGATAACGAAAAAGCTCTTACGCAAGAATTGAATTTCGACTAAAATAATTTTTAAGCTATAAAACTTTTATCTAAAGTTCATTGGTTACTCCGACCAATGTAGTTACTCCTTCCAAAAGCCCCTCGCTCCGGGGCTTTCTTAAACTTATCCCAGATCACAATCTGCATAAACAAATGTTAAATAAATACGATTATATTTGTATAATATTCTTATTTTATAAGCAATCAATAATATTTTATTTAAACAATATACTCTGCTGCTGTTTTATTTACATAACAAAAAGAAAATAAAAATGAAAAAGTATATTTTATTTTTATCATCGTTAGCCTTCCTTCTGCTGTTTTTGTATAGTTGTAAACTAATTACTGAACCCGACGATGTTGTAGCAGATGAAGGTAATACTACTATTAGTGGAACGGTTTTAGACTCTTTGTCAAAAGCTCCATTACAGAATGTTGCCGTAAACATCACATACGGTGAATCAAAAGCCGGACCTATATTCACAGATTCTAAAGGCGCGTATTCAACTCAGATTCAAATAACAGAGAACACTACAATAACCATCAATACTTTGTTGGAAGGTTATATCGAAAGAAATGATTCGAAAAAAATTATTCAAGGCAGAACTGCGGTTGATATAGAGGCTATCTATTTGTTGTCATCAAATGCTGAAGAAATATCTATTTCCGGAAGTGTTAAAGATTCACTTTCCCTCAGCAACTTAGACGGGGCTCAAATAGATTTTATAAATGCAGATTCGACAATAGGTAGTGTTTTTACAAACTCATCCGGGTTATACAGTTTTGATCTATTAACTGTCGAAAATTTTGACTTAACAATAAATGCTGACTTAGAAGGCTACTCTGATAAACAAGAAACTGCATCTGTAAAATTGGGCAAAAGTTCAGTCAATGTAGAAGATATTTTATTAGTTCCAACAACTAAAGAACTGATTAAAATAAATGGTCAAGTATTGAATTCCTTATCTTTTGCACCGATAGAGAATGCTGTTATTACAATATTTAGAGGAGCAAGAGAACTAGGGAATACATTTTCAGACCAAAATGGAAATTTTACATTTGATGTTTTAGCAGCATCAAATTTCGAAATATTAATTTCTGCAGAACTCGAAGGTTTTTCTCAGCAAACAAATGTTGCTAAAATTGTACTTGGCAGACAAGAAATTGAAATACCAAATTTTAAACTTACTCCACTTGAAACCGAAACAGTTACAGTTTTTGGAAAAGTGTTGGATTCTTTAACCTTAAGTCCTATTCAAAATGCAGATATTATCTTTACTGCAAATAACAATACTATCGCTACTGCATTAACTAATGCAAACGGAGAATTTTCTGAAAGTATTATAATTGAATCTAATCTTGATGTTGAAATTAAAGCTGAATTTAATGGTTATAATACAAAATCCTCTAATGCTACTTTAGAATTTGGCAAAAACTCGCTAAAGATTCCTGATTACCATTTATTGCCTGAATCTGCAGAAGATGTTATTGTTTCCGGTCAAATATTTGATGGAGAAAGCTTCCAACCTTTACAAAATGTAATTGTTAGATTACAAGCCGGCGGGCAAACTATAGAAACAAAATTCACAGATGTAAATGGAGAATACTCATTTGAATTTATTGCTTCACAAGATTTTGAGGTTATAATACTAGCAGAGCTGGAAAGTTATTTCTCAGATAGTGAAAGAGTTTTTGTAACCTTGGGTAGAGGTACAATTGATGTCCCGGACATTTTCCTAAATCCTGAAAACCCCGGTGGGGAAAAAGAATCTATAGAACCGTCATCAATTCCAGTATTCTCTCAATCCGATAAAAGTGTTGGGATTAAAGAAAGTGGTGATATTGAAACAGCCCAAATAGTTTTCGAAGTTCAGGATTCTACCGGAACACCTTTAGATTTTGAACACAAAAAAATGGTTCATTTTGCTATTCAAGAAGGTCCAAATGGCGGTGAGTTTATTTTTCCTGATAGTGCAGAGACCAATGCCGCTGGACAAGTTACTGTGAATTTCTCTAGTGGTCATCTGGCCGGTGTTGCGCAAATTATGGCATATATAATAACAGAATCAGATACTATTAAGTCTAGACCGGTTATAATTACTGTCCATGGCGGATTTCCTGACGAAGATCATATGAACGGATTTTTACCAACTCGTAATGTACCTGGACTTTTGGTAACAGATGAACAAACTGTATCAGTCTTACTTGGGGACAAATTTTCAAATCCGGTAAGGCCTAATACTGCCGTATATTTTAGTACATCCGGTGGTGTTATAGAAGGTTCTGTTTTAACTAGTGAGTTAGGTAGAGGGGAAGTCCAATGGGTTTATGGTAATCCGGTACCGCAAGACAGAGATGTTAATGGTGGATATATTACTATTTGGACGATTAATGAAAATTCTGAAACTATTACTACGCAAATTCCGATGCTTTATACGGGTGCACCGATTGTTCAAGATGTAACCCCATTTACTTTTGATATTCCAAATGGTGGTTCTGAATTGATCACATTTTCCGTTAGAGATCCATTTAATCACCCAATAGCTGCAAACTCAACAATTACTGTATCAGTTGAAGTGGGTGCTGCCAACTTATCTGGTGATGTTGATATTGTTCAAGGTGATTTTCTATTTGGAGGTTCAGGAAGTACCGATTTTAGTTTTCAAATTTTTGATCCTGATGATGCTGATGTCGATCCACCTCAAAGTGTTTCAGTTAAAATTGAAGCAAATGTTGTTGGTCATAGAAGCAGCATTACAATAACTGGAACAATAGACTAAGATTTTATCGAAATATTAATTTTGAGAGCCCGGTAATTGCCGGGCTTTTTTTATATT
>JANQIV010000219.1 GCA_028282005.1 Melioribacteraceae bacterium
AGACATGAGCATTTTACCAATCCCTTTGCCTTTATGCTCCGGTACTACAATAACGTCTTGAATGTAAAAATAAATTGCCCCGTCTCCCACAATTCTTGCAATGCCAATCAATTCGTTATCGCTAAAAGCCAGAACAGAAAATAGATCGTTTTCCAAACCTTTGCTTGTACTTTCATCATCAAGCATATCCCAGCCTGTTGTTGTTCTCATTTTCTGGTATTCTTCAACTGTTATTTTTCTTCTTTCAATATTAATTTTCATAATTAGTCCGGAGTTGTTTACAAAAAATATTACGGATCAGAAATCAAAGTTCCCTTAATCAATTTTGATCCTGTATTATTCATACCATTAATTCCAATCATCCTGTAAATAGTACTTGTTCTGTCCCAATTCTTAGGCTTATTCTTTGTTGCTTTTAGTGTCCCTGCCAAATGAGGGATATTACCCCAACTCGCAGGTTCCGTCGTATTTGGAACAAATTTGGCCCATCCTTCTTTTTTTAAGTTACCTTTCCATTTATTGCAAGGAATATTAAATACGTCGGTCCCACTGCCCTTAAGTTTACCCTTTCTAACCGGCCACGCCTCATAATACTTATCTTTTGCCTTTACTCTAACTCTTCTGAAGTACCACAACATGTTGTATTGGTTTATTATTGAATTCCCGCTATCTCTGACATCGTAAGTGTATCTAACCTCCTGGATTATATAGCCATTCATTTTTCCCAGCCTGGCTTTTTTATCAAGAATCCACTTAGCGCCCAGAGTAGCACCACAATTGTTATTGAAAGCCGGACCTGCCGTGACTGCCCTTGATAATAAATGACCATACTTTTTCTTAAATTTTTTCCTGTTGTTTTTGCAGCCTTTCAATAATAAAGAAAGTGCTATTATAAATAACCCTAATCCAATTCCTCCGGCTTTTTGCACTTTTTTACTGTCATCATTTAATCCGAAATCATTTATTATATCTTCAGAAGATAAACTTGCTTGGTTTTTATCAATCCAATCTTTCTTAGGATCAAAATCAAGTGAAAGGTTCAGGCTTAAGGTGCCACCTTGTTCAGCTTTTCTCAATTCATTAAGCAATGGTTTTAATTTATTAGCTAGCGTTTTTATTCTTGTTAGCTTTTCGACAGGAAATTCTTTGGCGGCAAGTGCATTATCCGCAGCTAAAATAGCTGATTCAGCATATTTAATAATCCGCTCATATCTTTTTGCATTTTTATTTATTACCGATTCTTCTGTGCCTTCAATATCATTCTTTTGGGTGATTGTATCGGCGTTTTTATTTTTTGCTTTTGTTTGAATTTTTTTATTACCGTGTCTTTGCTGAATTACATGAGTTAGTTCGTGAGCCAGAAGGCGCTTACCTTGAATTGTTTTAGGGTTATATTCTCCTTTTGAGAAGTGAATATTCTCTCCGATTGTGAATGCTCTGGCATCCAAACCCGCTGCAGCTTTTGAAGATCTTACATCATCATTAATTTTAACATTCCCTAAGTCCGTTTTGAAACGGCTCTCCATAAAAAGCCGTGATTCACTATCCAGATTACCGCTTCCGCCGGAGTAATTATCTTGTTTTGAATTACTTCGACTTCTTTGAACTCTGCGGCTCGATCTTTTTTTATATGCTGCTCTTCGCATTATCAACTCATTTTTGCAGTTTGCTAAAAAGTTTTACTCTTGAGCTTCCATTCCGTATTTGCTCCACTCTTCTTTTGAAGGACCGTAAATTCCCGGAACATCAATATTCAAGAGTCTCATTACAATTGTCATCTGTCCGCGGTGGTGAATTTGATGATTTAACAGCATCGAAAGAACCTTACTTCTTTGAAAAGGACGTCCGTAAAGTTCAATATCATTAGGTAAATCGTCGTCTGTCCACTTTTCCTTTAATATCTCAACAAGTTCTTCACTATACTTTTTATAAGTCTCACTTATTTCTTCAGAAGTATCCGGTATAGGCTTTTTATCAAGATGATCTTCGTCAAACAGTCCGGCCTTGTTTAGCATTTCAGTTATAGTTTGAGTGATGTGCCATGCTAATCTGCCGAGACTTCTGATATTTTCGTAGGGCTTTTCATTAATTTTTTCGTTGCTTATTTTTGAAAATATTTTGAGAGTAAATTCAGCATCAGCTTTCCAATCTTCAAAGAAGTCTTCTAATTTTCTATACATAATTTCCCCTTAAATTTATATTAGGTGATAAACATTCGGGATTCTTTAAGATTAATATAATTATAAAGATCAAAGATAATAAATTAGAACATTACTCCAACTCCGGTGGAAACCGAAAACTCTTTATTGGAATTATATACAAAATCAATTCTGAATACTGCTAAAATTCTTGAAATACTAGCGTAAGTTTCCCAGTAATTGGGTTTCATTGAATTTACGAGCTTATGTTTTGAATCGTTTGTAATGTTTAAGAAACTTGCACCGGTTATTAAATCTATGTGTAAATCTGAAAGGAAGTCAAGACTCAAAGCCTGAAAAATTATTGTACGCCAGTTGTGTTCGAGTTGAAGTGAAATCATTTTTGTGCCGACAAAATCGTAAGGTTTTACTCCTTTTAACGAGCCTAGGTGTGAGTAAACTCCAAGCTTTGAATTTGGGGTTAGTAAATGCTGAGGTCCGTATTTACCATTAATATAGCCTGCATCAAAAGCCAATAATAAATAAGGTGCGACGAAAAGTTCATCGTAAAATGTTTTGGTTTTTAGAATGCCTGCCAAACGCAAACGTGTGTAATCGAAATTTCCGTTTAACAAATCATTTGAATAATCGTATTGAGTAATTATTCCGTTCTCAGGCATAATTTGCACACCAAAAGGGTCTTCTCCTAATTCAAATTTCAAAGATAGCCTGTTGTCTTGTCCTTCTGTTATTGCCGGGTTTGGCCTAGGTTTCTTCGATGAATTAATTATACTGTTTGAATGGAGGTCAACTAACGATTTTTGATCTTCGCTGGTAAACTTAAGACTTGTAGAAAATGTTTTGCTAAAATTTTTGCCGACTCCAACCGAGAATCCTTTTGATAAATAGTAATTGAATTGGTCATCAAATCCGAGAGAGAATGAAACACTGTTTGCAATATCCTGGTAGGGTGTAAAAGATTGCCAGCTTTTTGTGTAGTTAAAAATTTCCCCTTCAATATTATTAATAATAAACTCTTTTGATAAATAACCAAGTTTAAGCTTTGCTTCAACTTCTTTTCTATCAAGAGAGTAACCAACTTGTGAACTGAGCTTTAATTTTTTCTCAAAAAAATTGTTGTTATATTTTGCGCCGATTAAGATTCCTGTAGCTCTGTTATTTCTTAATAAAGCGTACTCACTAAGAGTTTCTATACCAGCAAACAAAAAACTTTGAGTAGTATCAACCTCTTTATCTCCTTTCGGAATTAAGCCTGAAAGCGGGCCGCCGAATTTGATCATTTTCTCAAATTTCATTGTGCTGTCAAGTTGAGCATAGGCTTGCATTTCATCATTAGTCAAAGGTATTGGCCTTATTGCTCTGACTTCATCGCGTGTTATTTCAGGTAAAACTGTATCGGCGGCAGTTGTATCGGTTACAAAATAACCGTACTTTGAGCTTACAGCGTTTTCAACTGAGTCGGGGATGGCCTCATTAATTTTATATTCTGTTATATTACTCAGTTGATGGAACTGTAAAGATTCAATAGTCAAAAGGCCTTGAAGGCTTGCTTCAAATTTCACTTTCGATTCAATGTAATTGGGCAGCCAATACTTTTCATATTTTCCTAATTGCTGAACAAATTCCATCGTAAAATTATTTAAATATGGAAATCTCACGCCTTCGTTGACTTTTAGATCGATACTTGTCATCGCGTAGTTTTCGCTTTCGATTGTTATTTCTCCTTGCAGTAATGGTTGTATTTTTGATCTCGGAATTACTTTAATTA
>JANQIV010000232.1 GCA_028282005.1 Melioribacteraceae bacterium
ATTATTGTAAATCTTAAAATAATCATTTAAATCAGGAATGAATTTTATTTCTACAGGGTCATCAACTTGACTGGGTTTGTATTCTATTTGAATTGAAGATTCGTTAATAACAAGAGGAGTTAAATAAGGTGAGAACGGATAAGGGTTATCGTCCCACATCCAGCCGCTTCCCCAATATAACGAATCAAGGTAACCGACATCACCTATTAAATTTCCTTCAACTTTTTTTATGCCGTAAGACTTGATTCGAGCAATTAACGTATCAAGATGTTCAACATTGAATAAAGGATCGCAGGCACCTTTGATAATAATGTCACCAAAGCAGACTGAATCTTGAATTGATCCGCTGTGATAAACATTTGTTGTAATTTTATAATCAGTGCCGAGAAACATTAATGCTGCTGCCGTAGTAAACAGCTTCATATTGGAGGCAGGCCTGAACAATAGTTTTGGGTTTTTCCTATAAAGAATTTCTTTGCCGGTCAGATCATAAACATCAATAGCAACCTGCGATGAATTTGGTAATTTTTCAGAGATCAAATAATCAATTTGAGATTTTAAACTGCCCGTTGATTGGGCGAATATGATTTGAACAAATATTAATAAGGCTAAGATTATTTTTTTCATTTTATTTTAGATTATTCAAAAAATGTTCGTTCTCTATAATTAACTCCAATTTCATCTAACACAAATTTTTTAGCTTTTTCTTTATCTACTTCATTCAAACCAACTATTGACATAACTACCGTTGCATAATTTTTTGCTTTTGCTGCAAAGTCGATCATTTCTGAATGCAGCTTTTGATCTACTTGCATTAGTTCAGCATATTGCAGCGGGTCAACGGAATTCAAACTAATTGAAACGGTATCAAGTAAACCTTTCATCTCCGGGGCGATATCTCTTTTAGTAATAAAACTGCCGTGACCGTTAGTATTCATCCTCGTCTTACCGCCGTTCTTTTTTACGTAAGCAGCTACCTCTTTGACAACTTCCCACCTGATAGTAGGTTCTCCGTAACCGCAAAAAACTATTTCATTATAATCTTTCGGATCGCCAATTTCCTTGATATAAATGCTTTCGTCAGGTTCTTCTGATTTTTTCATCTTTAAATCATAACCCTTAATTACTGCATTTTTTTTCCTATTGCAAAACGCACAATTTGCATTACAGCGGTTTGTAACATTAATATAAAGCGAGTCCTCTATTTTATAAGTATGTACAGGCATAATCATCCACCAATTCCAAATAATTCAAAAGCATTTTTAGATGTTATTTTCCCTACTTCTTCCTTTGTTATGTTATGTACTTCAGCAATTTTTTCAGCAACATAATTTACGTGAGCAGGTTCGTTTCTTTTACCACGGAAAGGAACAGGAGTCATAAAAGGGGAATCAGTTTCAAGTAACAAGTTTTCAGGTTTCAAGCTTGATAAAATATCTCTCAGTTCCTGCCTGCTTTTAAAAGTAATATTCCCTGTAAAAGAAACAAAATGATTCATTTCGATTAGCTCTTTTGCATCATCAGCCGAACCTGCAAAGCAATGGAATTGAGCTTTCAAATTTGTGTTTTTGTATTCTCTAATTATTGACATCAAATCTTCGTTAGAGTCCCTGTTGTGG
>JANQIV010000013.1 GCA_028282005.1 Melioribacteraceae bacterium
AATATCACACTCGGAGCAATGGCGATATTCGGGATGGCAATAGCGGAAATGATGCATCTTCAAAGGGAAAACGAATCGCTAAGCGTAAAGCAAATGAACTATAAAGATTTATATACTGATGCCGAAAAAAAAGTAAAGCTGATTTTAGATGAAGCAAAATTAAAAGCTGATAAAATAGTTTTTGATGCAGATAAAAAAGCTGCAGAAATAATGTCAAAAAAAAGTAATATAGAAACTCAGTTGAAAGAGTTAATCAGAACTGAAAGAGAATTACTTGATAAATACGATAAAGAAGAAGAATAGAAGGAAGCAGTAGTACAATGTTCAAACAATACAGCGGAAAAATTAATTATTCTGAAATTGAAAAAGACATTTTAAATTTTTGGAAAGATAACGGAATATTTGAAAAAAGCATTTCGACTAAAGATGAATCAAAGCCTTTTACATTTTATGAAGGTCCGCCCACAGCTAACGGTAAACCCGGTTTGCATCACGTTATAGCAAGAACACTCAAAGATTTAGTATGCCGTTATAAAACTATGCAAGGTTACCATGTTAATAGAAAAGCAGGGTGGGACACACATGGTTTACCTGTTGAAATTGAAGTAGAAAAGCAGCTTGGTATTAAAAACAAAAGTGAAATTCCTGAATTCGGAGTGGAAAAATATAATGCCGCTTGCCGTGAGTCGGTTTTTAAATATAAAGAACTCTGGGATTTAATGACCGAACGTATGGGTTACTGGATTGATCTTGATGACGCATATATAACTTGTACTAATGAATATATTGAATCTGTCTGGTGGGCATTAAAAACTTTGTATGACAAAGGACTTATTTACAAAGATTATAAAATTGTTCCCCAGTGCCCGAGGTCTGAAACCGTATTGTCATCACACGAACTTGCGCTCGGTTATAAAGACACAAAAGATCCTTCTGTTTATGTGATGATGAAATTAAAAGATTCGGAATTAACCAAAGAAGGTGACACTTATTTCCTAGTTTGGACAACTACTCCCTGGACATTGATCTCAAATGTGGCTCTAGCAGTTGGTACCGATATAGACTATGTCAAAATTAAAACCGATGATAAATATTTAATCCTTGCTAAAGAAAGATTGGAAGTAATCAATAATGATTACGAAGTAATTTCGGAAATGAAAGGCAAGGACCTGGAATTACAAGAGTACCAACAGTTATTCGATTATCTTTCGGTTGATAAAAAAGGATTCTACGTAATCTGCGGAAATTTTGTAAGTACTGAAGATGGATCGGGTATTGTCCACATTGCTCCGGCTTTTGGTGCTGATGACTACGAAATTTCTAAAGAATATAATTTGCCTTTCTTACAGCCGGTAACAAGAGGCGGTAAATTTACCGAAGAAATTACTGATTTTGCAGGTCAGTTTGTAAAAGATGCCGATCCAGGAATAATTATAAAATTGAAAGAAATGGACCGGCTTTATAAAAAGACAACCATTGTTCACTCCTATCCGTTTAGCTGGCGTTTTGATAATGTTCCGGTAATTTATTATGCACGTGAATCATGGTTTATTAAAACCACGGCTATCTCGGATAGAATGGTTGAGTTGAATAAAACTATTAATTGGTTCCCGCCTGAGGTAGGCACCGGCAGATTCGGAAACTGGCTTGAAGAAAATAAAGATTGGGCTTTGTCGAGAGACCGTTTCTGGGCAACACCCTTACCGATATGGCTGAACAGCGACGGAGACATGATTGCGGTCGGAAGTATTGAAGAATTGAAAGAAGGCTTTATTGAAAGAGACGGGGAAAGAATTTCTGTTAAAGACATAGATGATATTGATCTGCATAAACCTTTTGTTGATGATGTGAAATTTGAAAAAGACGGCAAAATTTATACAAGAACGCCTGAGCTTATTGATGTTTGGTTTGATTCCGGTGCAATGCCGTTTGCGCAATTCCATTACCCCTTTGAAAACAAAGAGTATTTTGAAAACAATTTCCCTTCTGATTTTATTTGTGAAGGCATTGATCAAACTCGCGGATGGTTTTATACTTTGCATGCAATAGCAGCAATGCTTTTTGATAACGTGGCTTATAAAAATATCATGGTCAACGAACTAATACTCGATAAAAACGGCCAGAAAATGTCAAAGTCAAAAG
>JANQIV010000032.1 GCA_028282005.1 Melioribacteraceae bacterium
TTGGAACATCATGTGAGAGAAGATCTAAATGCAACAGCCAACCGGGTAATGGCCGTTCTGGATCCGCTTAAAGTAATAATTACTAACTATCCGGAAGGACAAAGTGAATATTTGCCTGCAATCAATAATCCTGAAGACGAATCAGCCGGAAGCCGTGAGTTACCGTTTAGCCGGGAATTATGGATTGAACGGGATGATTTCATGGAAGATGCACCCAAAAAATTCTTTAGAATGGCACCTGGAAGAGAAGTTCGACTGAAGTATGCTTATTTTGTCACCTGCAATGAAGTGATAAAAGATGAGGAGGGTCATGTAACTGAATTGCACTGTACTTATGACCCTCTTTCCAAAGGAGGAAAATCACCGGATGGCCGAAAAGTCAGAGGAGCCATGCATTGGGTAGATGCCGGCAATTGCCTTAAGGCGGAGGTCAGATTATACGACCGCCTTTTCAATGTTGAAGCACCCGATGGAAATAAAGAGAAAGATTTTAAAGAATTCCTGAACCCGGAAAGCCTTGAAATAATCGAAAATGCTTTTATTGAGCCTTCCGTTAGAAAAGATACATATTTGACTCATTATCAGTTTGAAAGAATTGGTTATTTCAATGTTGATAAGGACTCTACAGAACAAAAAATGGTCTTTAACAGGACTGTGAGCCTGAAGGATAGCTGGAAAAAATAGTTCAAAGTCTTAAAGCGAAAAAGAAGCTTCCCCGCTTTCCGGAGTGTTGCCAAAATTTTCGCTTTGATATTTTATCTATTCATATATTAGAAATCTGAAATTCAGGTTCTAAAATTTGCTGTATAATAAAGAATCATGAAGAAAATCTCCTCCCTCTTACAAATCCATCTTTCAGTCTTCCTCTTTGGTTTTGCAGGATTATTTGGACAATGGATACAATTAGATGCAATCAGCATTGTTTGGGGAAGGGTTCTTTTTGCTTCACTGACCTTTGCAGTCTTCTTCATTTTGAAGAAAATCGCTATTTTCAATCTGCCGCTGAAAACAATTTTTATTCTTGCTTTGCTTGGTGCTTTACTGGCATTTCACTGGTGGACATTTTTTCTGGCCATTCAGTTAAGCAATGTTGCTCTGGGGCTTTTAAGTTTTGCTTCATTTCCCGTTTTTACGGCAATACTTGAGCCCATATACTTTAGAACTCCACTCAACCTGAAAACCGTATTACTTGTGCTTCTCAGTACAAGTGGTTTGTACATAATCCTCCCGGAATGGGATTGGCAATCAGAATATGTGAGAGGGATCTTCTGGGGAATTATGAGTGGCTTAAGCTTTGCAGTTCTTACTTTATATAATGAAAAAATTCAAAATAATAAGCTGCTCCCTAATGAAAACAAATCTGTAATTTTAAGTTTTTATCAGGACTTTTTTGCCTTAATCTTATTAAGCCCTTTTATTGGTTTTACATTTTTTCAATGGGAGTGGAACAATTGGGGATTACTGGTTTTACTTGGTGTTGTATTTACTGCTATTGCACATTTTCTTTACATTAACGGTCTCAAAAAAGAAAAGGCTACTACAGCCTCACTGGCAAGTAATCTGGAGCCGGTTTATGGTATTGTCCTGGCCTATTTTCTGCTTGATGAAAAAATAGACATGAATACTTTCGCAGGAGGTTTTTTAATATTGATGGCTGCTTTCCTGTCTGTAGTTTCCATAAAAAGAGCCTCTTGAATCTTATCAAACAAATTTTGATGGAACAGGATTAAAGTTAACAAAAGCACTGATCGATCTTTTAAATAGCAAAGTTGAATTCAATTCTTCAATGCCAAAATGAAGTGAATTTGTTTAAAGGTAGCTGTTAAGATCTGTACAATTTAGTAAGTCCACGATTGAGAATCAGCCCTTTTTATCATTGATTTCAGTAAGCTTCTTCCTTCACCAAAAATCAAATCCAATTCTTCTTCCTTATAAAGCCATCTGTTGGATTCCAGACCCAAAACCATTTTCTTTCCCAATTCGTTTATTATGGGCATATAATCAAACTCAGCAACTATTTGTATGGGCATCAGTTTATTATTGAAAGCCTGATAATCACTTGCCAGACCTGAGGTAAAAAAGTCTTTGGGAACCTTATTATTTTTGGATGTGAGAGTCAGTTTTTTATCTAAATCCGCATTCCCGAAGCCTCTTTTCCCAAAAAAAATGAATCTATCCACCCAGTCTTTTTGATAAACTCTGAAATCAATCGAAGGGTTGAATTTGACTTCTCCAAACAGCCCCGAGAAAGATTTCCCTTTGCTTCTGGAACTATGTGAATAGTAACAAATAAAATAGAAATTTTCTTTTTCGATTATTACATATTTTATTTTCGTATATGCCTCACCGGGAAGCAAAACATTATGTTTTGAATCATCCCTGGTACTATAATTTAATTGATGCTTTTTTGCATAGTCAATTACTAAATCGTAAGCGTTCTCATCTTGCATTTTCATGTGTTTTTGTAAAAATACAAAACCGCCTGAAATAATTCAGGCGGCATCAAATAAAATTGTGATCTTATTATTGCAATTTGAAGTTTATGGGTACCGCAAATTTAACTCTTACACTTTTTCCTCCCTGCTTTCCGGGACTCCAGTCCGGCATACCTGCAATTACTTCTCTGGCAGCCTCATCGCAACCATGACCAATGCTCTGTTTGACTTTTGTATCGGTTATTTTTCCATTCTTTTCAACAACAAACGAACTATTTGTTGTAAAAATCCCCATTAAGGTTAGTAAAAATAAATGGGAGAAAAAATTGCCTTAAAGGATAATTACTCCCATAAGGCAAACAAGAAAAATTTTGTCTATTTTCTATTTTGGTCCGAGATTAAAAGTAATGGGCATCCTATATTCAACTCTTACTTTTTTACCTCTTTGTTCTCCTGGATTCCATTTCGGCATGCTCTTTATAACACGAACGGCTTCATCATCACATTGTTTAGCAATAGCTTTTTTGTTCTCGTCTTTAATATTATGACCTACACTTCTGAATACTTCTACATTTGAAATGCTACCGTCTTTTTCAACTACAAATTGAATAAAACACCTACCTGTAACACCTTCTTTTTTAGCATCTTCAGGATAAGTTAAATTGGAGCTGACATACTTGATTAAAGCATCTTCTCCGCCCGGAAACTCAGGCATATTTTCTACCACTAAAAATTTTTGTGATGTGTCTTTGTGAGTTTCTTTGATTACAGAATTACTAATTAATGACTCTGTTTCAATTAAAGGCACAAAATTGGTTTCGCTTACTGCTATTTTCTCTTTATTAATGCCATATGCTATTGCAATCGGAATCGTAATTAATAATAAAACGGGGAATAACACTTTTACTTTTTTTGTTTCTCTTTTTGTCATCATGGTGAATCTGTTTTTTAAAAATGATTGATTAAAATTATTTGTTATTAAATTGAATTCTGTTTGAAATACTTGATTCAAAAGCATTTGCTGATAACCTAAAGTATTCTTGTGTATTTTTAAAACGGTCCGGTCAACCTCATATTCATGTTGAAGCCGTAATTCCCTTTCCATAAAGAATACAACCGGATTAAACCAAAATAGGCATTGAAGAATTTTAATAATCAAAATATCGAAACTATGGAATAATCGGGAATGTGCTTTTTCGTGTTCGATTATTGATGTATTGTTTTTATCCTCCTCTTTTATAAAAATCCAATTGAAGAAGCTGAAATTTTGAAACGAATAAACAAAGATTGATATATTATTCTTTATATGTTTTTTTGATAACCTTCTTATTCTAATGATTGAAAACAAATCCCAAAGAAATTTTGAAACAAATAAGGTCGAAATAAAAGCATATATTATTAAAAGAATGCTGGTTTTAGTAAGCCCCGAAGACTTGTTCTGATGCCTGATCGAATCTATAATGCTAATTTCGGGTAGTTGAACATAATATATGGTTTTGGATTGAATAAAACTAAAATCGATGAGAGGAATCAATGCAGAGAATAATACAGAAGTCAGAAGGAAAACTCTGTTAAATCTGAAAACAGCTTGTTTTCGGAGCAAGAGAATATAAAATACAAATAACAAAACAAGAATCATCTGGCTTTGTATCAAATACAATATAATATTATCCATTTTCTCCTCCTTTTTGTTTATTAATCTCCTCATCCATCAAAGACCTGATGGCTTCCATATCTTTGATATCCAGTTTTTCCTGTCTGGTGAGAAAGGATACCAAAGACTGATAACTGTTGCTAAAATATTTCTGAACAAAATGACTAAAATACTTGTCGGCATATTCCTTTTTACTCATAAGTGGATGATATTGATGTGACTTTCCGAAAGCTTTGTGCCCCACAAAACCCTTTTTCTCAAGTATTCTTACAATTGTTGAAATGGTATTATAAGCCGGCTTTGGTTCAGGGAACTTCTCGATCAGCTCATTTACGAAGGCTTCTTCAAGTTCCCAAAGAACCTGCATTACCTCCTCCTCCGCTTTTGTTAATCTCCTATTTTCCATAACTAAGTTTTTAGTTAAAAAAAACAAAAATAATACCGAATTGATCCGGTTTTGCAAACATATAACTAAATTATTAGTTTAACAACTATTTTTTTAGTTTTTAAAAATTTTTTCCTGCTGATCAATAATTTTAATATCGAAATCGTATTTTTGAACACTAAGCGAAAACAGGTTTATGATTGATAAAATTCTTCTATGGCTTTTGGCAATATGCTTCTTTTTACTGGGTGGAAGCGGACTTATTCTGTTTTTCTCATTTAATGAGGATGTCTTTATAAAAGTAATTGGTTTCAACAAAGCCGAATGGCTCAGTTACCATATGATTCTTGCAATAAT
>JANQIV010000047.1 GCA_028282005.1 Melioribacteraceae bacterium
TATTGCGATCAAATTACTCTTGTCTTTCGCTGGATACTTGTCAAAAATCTCTTTATGCATGTCGCTTCCTTTAATTTATGTTCACCCCACATATCCAAATTACATGCCAATGACAAATTTTCACTTAAAATCACTTAAAACAGACTGTTTTCCAAGTTTTTCCCATCTTTAGAAATAATATGTTCTTAACAATAAGAATTTTATATTTGTAAAAGTCTTTATAAGTCCAATTTTTGAGAAAATAGCCCATTTAATAAGTTTTTATTTGTAAATTTGTTTTAATGGTAGATTCTGAAAAAAATATAAAAGCCAAGAAAAAAGCAGCTTACATTTCTCTAATTGTCGGCTTAGGAATGTTTGCTGCTAAGATAACTGCATTTCTAATTACCGGGTCTAGTGCGATTTTTTCAGATGCCGCTGAATCTGTGGTTCATGTGCTTGCAACCGGAATGGCTCTTTATTCCATAATTTTAAGCAGCAAACCTGCCGATAAAGATCACCTATACGGGCATGGAAATGTAGAATATTTCTCCGCTGCTATTGAAGGGTTTTTGATTTTAACTGCTGCAATTGCAATAATTTATTTTGCAATTAAGGATATTATTGGAGATTATCAGCCTTCAGCGCTTGATACCGGGACAATGATCATTGCTTCGGCCGGCTTAGTAAATTTATGGTTGGGGGTGTATTTAATAAAAAAAGGAAGAAAAACTCATTCATTAGCATTAGTTGCTGATGGTAAACATGTTTTAACTGATGCGGTTACAAGTATTGGTGTTGTGTTTGGATTAGGATTAGTATTACTAACTAACGTTTATCTACTTGATCCGATTTGTGCTATTCTCGTTGCCATAAATATAGTTTTTACCGGATACAAATTAATCCGTGAATCTATCGGCGGATTGATGAAGGAAACTGATCCTAAAGTTTTAGAAAAAATTACCAATATTTTAATTCAAGCTAAAAATGATTCTTGGATAGACATTCATCAATTAAGATTTTGGTCTTCGGCTGGGAAACTATTTGTAGAATTCCACCTAATTCTTCCGCACTATTTTACAATAAAAGAATCACATCTTGAAGAAGAGCATATACGAGATGCTTTTGAGAAACAATTCCCCCATTCTCAAATCTATATTCATTTAGATTATTGCGAACCTGAATTATGCAAAATGTGTGGTAAAGAGAATTGTGATGAAAGAACCTCTGAAGCAACAGAATTGAAGGATTGGGATTCAGATTATCTGATTCGTGATCCGAGGCTAGTTAATTCGAAAGTGTAAATGCGATTATGAATTGTGAATTCAAAATTCTAAATTAAAAAATCAAAAAAAGCGGCACGAGGCCGCTAATGAATTCAGAATTAAAAATTCAAAATTATGAATTGATGTTCTCGTTTTTCTTTATTGAAGCTTTAGCCATTTCAAATTTGTAATCAACCAATTTTTTGCCCAATTCTTCATTACCTGTAGCAATAATTTGAACAGCCAAAATACCAGCGTTTTTTGCTCCGTCGATAGCAACGGTCGCAACAGGAATTCCCGGAGGCATTTGTACGATTGAATAAAGAGCGTCTGCGCCTTCAAGAGCTTTGCTTTTAATCGGTACACCAATTACCGGCAAAATTGTTTGT
>JANQIV010000143.1 GCA_028282005.1 Melioribacteraceae bacterium
GTTTTGAACGGTATTTATCCTTCCCTTTTACTAAGCAGAGCAATTCCGACCAGAGTATTAAAAGGCAATTTCGATTTATCAAACAAAGTTTATTTCAGAAAATCGATGGTGATCTTTCAATTTGCTATCTCTGCTTTTCTAATTATTTCTTCGATGTTTATCTACAACCAAATGAAATTTATTACTAATAAATCGCTTGGGTTTAATAATGATCAGGTTATCTCGTTCGAAATCCGTTCAGAAAAAATGAGTGAAAAGATCAGCACGTTTAAAAATGAATTGCTCACTAATTCGAGCATTACTAATGTTAGTTTAACAGCCAATTTACCGGGTGGCAGCGATTGGGGTATTCCGATTAAAGCCGAAGGTTTCAAAGATGAAGATGTACCGGATATTAGAATGCTTGTCGTTGATCATGACTTTATTACAAACTACGAAATAGAAATTGCCGAAGGAAGAGGATTCGATAAAAGCTATGCGACAGATAGATCGTCATACATAATAAATGAAACTGCTGCAAAAGCATTTAAATGGGAAAACCCGTTAAGCAAAAAGATTGCAATACCTGCGATTGACCGGGATTGGGGTGAAGTAGTTGGGGTTATTAAGGATTTTCATTTTCATTCACTTCATGAAAAAATTAGTCCGCTAATGCTTTTCATTCCGCCGGAGAATTGGTTTTCGAAAGTATCTGTAAAAGTTAAATCGGCAGATATTTCAAATACTCTATCATTTATCGAAGATAAGTGGAAAAAATTTGAGCCTGAGCATCCGTTTAAATTTACTTTTATGGACGAATATTTCAGCAGTCTTTATGATGCAGATAATAGAAACATGAAATTGGTTACTTACGCAACTATCATTGCAATTATAATCTCATGTCTTGGTCTTTATGCTTTGATAAGCTACACTATCTCAATTAAAACAAAGGAGATCGGAATTAGAAAAGTATTGGGTGCAAAGGTCGCCGACATCATGATGCTGATTTCAAAAGAATTTGTAGTTCTACTCGTTATTGCAAATTTGATCGCATGGCCGGTTTCATATTATTTCATTTCTGATTGGTTACAAGATTATGCATACAGAATTGATATAAACATGGTAGTATTTTTATTGGGAAGTGTATCCGGATTACTAATTGCTTTTGCAGTGATTTTTCAGAAAGTTGTTAAAGCAAGCCTTTCAAATCCTGTTAACAGCTTAAGAACAGAGTAAAAATGAAAACTCGATTGCCGCGAATTGGAACATACATTTTAGAAAAAGCTGCTTACTACAAGAACAGGGATTACATTTTAGGGGATACCGAGGAGACGCATAAAAACATTTCTAAGTCAGAAAATACTTTTAAAGCCAACCTTTGGTTTTGGAGTGAAGTTATTTATTGCTTACCAGGATTTTTACGAAACAACATTTATTGGGGGATAATAATGTTTTCAAACTATATAAAAATTGCTTTTAGAAATTTGGTTAAAAATAAAGGACTGTCTTTTATAAACATTACAGGACTTTCAATCGGTATAGCATGCTGCATATTAATACTGCTTTATGTTGTTGATGAAACAGGCTACGATAAATTTCATGAAAACGGTGAGAATATATACAGGGCTGTAAAAGACCATCATTTTTCCGGAGGCGAAGATTTACCGGTAGCTGTTACTCCAGACCCGCTTGGTCCGGCTTTAGTTGCAGAGTACCCAGAGATAATAAATTCAACACGATTTAAATATTGGCGAAGAACAATAAAGCATGATGAAAAATTGTTCTCCGAGTTATTTGTTTATTCCGATCCTTCTTTGTTTGAAATGTTTACTTTCCCGGTTGTAATGGGTGACCGGGAAAATTTGCTGACTGAACCTAATTCTGTAATTCTTTCGGAAAAATTATCCGATAAACTTTTTGGAACCCAAAATCCGATTGGCAAAACTATCTTAGTTGACAAAGAACTAAGTTTAAAAGTAACCGGTGTATTTAAAGACATCCCCAAAAACTCTCATCTTCAGTTTGATGCTATTGTTCCTTTTCAACTACTTGAAGCAGGGGGATTGAAATTAAACAACTGGCAAATGAGCACTTACTACACTTATGTTCAATTAAAGGATGGAATTGATTACAAGGAAGTAAATAAAAAGATAGGAGATATAATTGAGCGCAACAGGAAAAACGCGAATATGACTGTTTATCTTCATCCTATGTTGGATATTCATCTTTATACGGGGGACAAGTTTGCTGCAGACATAGGCGGACACGGAGACATAGAATATGTAAAGATTTTCACTATCGTTGCATTCTTTATATTATTCATTGGCTGTGTCAATTTTATGAACCTATCAACAGCGCGCTCGGTTAAAAGAGCAAAGGAAGTTAGCCTGAGGAAAGTAGTAGGCGGTGTGCGGACACAAATAATTACGCAGTTTTTTGTTGAATCAATAACGCTTACTTTTATTTCGATTTTCATAGCCTCTGCAATGGTTTATTTACTTCTGCCTGAATTCAATGCATTGTCGGGTAAAGAAATAAGCTTTTGGAATATCGATTCTAAAATTTTATTCGGAGTTTTAATAATAGGCATAATCACAGGTGTAATTTCCGGAAGCTACCCCGCTTTGTTTTTATCTTCATTTGCACCGGCCTCCGTGTTAAAGGGTGAAGTTACAAAAGGAAGCTTTGGCTCTGTCTTCAGAAAATTATTGGTTGTTGCGCAATTTTCAATTTCTGTGATTCTAATAATTGGAACTATCGTAGTTTTTAACCAGCTAAATTTTATTCATAACAAAGATCTCGGATTTCAAAAAGAGAATATTGTATCGGTAAGCGTTGATGAAAATATCAAATCCAAAATTGATGTTGTAAAAAGGGAACTGCAAAACAATC
>JANQIV010000185.1 GCA_028282005.1 Melioribacteraceae bacterium
TTGCTCTCTGTTTCCAATAAGCATTTTACTTTTCCCTTTAATGAGCTTCCAGGAATATAAGGCAGATTTGTGATAGGACTTTTTATAAAGCGGTTGTCAATTCCTCCAATTTCAGGCTTATCATTGCCAACCCCGATATGTAATCCGGTTAGTACTTCAATGCAAATTTTGTAATTTTCTTTTTTCATTTTATTCACCCAAACCGTTATTATTTTTTTGGAAAGTAACCGACCAAAGCCTCAAAATGAAACTTGAAAGCTCTTAGATAACTTTTAAAGTCATCTTCATTTGTTTGCTTTAATACAATATCAAGCCTGTTCTTCATAAATAATTCCAAGGATTTAACTTTCAGCCTATTTGCTGAATATTCTGAGTTAGCTTTCATTAATAATAGTCTTACTTTCTTTTCATCCATTGAAATTTTAGGAGTATTATATATGTTCAGAAATTCATCATAATATTTTCTTATTTGATTAATATTTAGCTCTTTGCTTGTTTGTTTTCCATTTCTTAGCCGGATTTCAATCTTTTGATTTATTAAATAAGCGACTTCTTTTACGTTGTTTTTGCCAACATCATTTATTAATTCTTCTTTGATTACTTTTTCATTATTAAAGAAATCAGTTATTTCAATTTTAGCCTTGAGTTCGTCAAGACTCATTTTAATTCCCATCTTCCTCTCCGGTTAAATTTCTTGTTGAATAGATTATTTCACACATTAAGGGGTGCAGTGCTTTCTTAAGTGGTGAATCTGAATTTTTGTTTAATGATAATGCTTCATCAAAAAAACCTTTTACATCATTATTTTTATAACCGCTTTTGTCCATTAATAACCTTGTTATCATATTTGCAAGTTTGGGATGCCAGATAAGTTTTTCAACTTTCCCTTTTTCGTCGTACTCTTTCATTATTTCTGCAAGATTAAGAAGATTCTGAATTATTCCCTTTGTAACAGGATTATCTTCATCTTTTACCCAGCCTGTTAATTCTCTTTTCCGGTTAATTATATATTCTATCAAATCGGTTTTAATAATATTATTAAATAGGTAAAGTCCTGTTTTATCATTCTCCTGCGAAAACGGTTCGTTTGAATTAAGAAAACTTTCAAGCGAGTCAAAGTTTGCATTTCCTTTTAGTTTCTTCTTAGCGCCTTCCTGGTTGTGCTCCGATAAATCGGCTACCATTCTTATAGGTGTTTTATCTTTAAAGTTTGTATGTGAATATGTAATGTGCACTTCGTCATTATTGCATACAAAATCATTAAATTTTTTGTTAAACTCATCGGCAAGCTTTAATGAAGCGGATTGAGTTGTAACCAGCATAAGGTCATCGCCGCCGGCAAAAATTGTATAAACATTCTGGTCTGATTCAGGATCGTCTTTATCAAGCTCTTTTCTTGAAGAATCCCAATCCCTTAAAAAACCATTAATGAAAAAGCTGAAAAAATATTTCAGATGATAACTCATCGTAGTAATTCGCGAAATTGGGCTGATATCATTTTCATTACCGGATAAACCGCAAGACATTAACAAACCCAGATTATCAATATCACCTTTTATTAGAGTTAAAAATTCAGCACCGTTATTTGCTTTCACCATTTCACTAAAATCTTTAACGTAACCATCTTCCCCAATAGAAGCATAATTAGCTACTTCAAGTATCAAGGAATTTTTTAACAAATCTCTTTTTGACTTTGAGTAGGAGATTAAATCATCTAATGAAGGATTAATTATTATCTTATAACTATCCTTGTCCGGATCAGCTTCTTTAAGTTTTTTAATATCCTTTACTTCATCTAGTGTATTTGACAATTCCAGGACTACTGCATCGTAAGGTATGTCTTTTCCTATTTTGTGTTCATTAAAAACTTGTTTGTCAACAAAGCCATCTATTTCTTCTATCTTGCTTTTTCTCTCTTTTCTAATAGGCTTATCAGTAACCTTGCATTTAACTGAATTTGAATCAGCGTCTTCCGTGTTCATATAATTAGAAGGAAGTACGAATTTACTTTCATTAAAAGAATCTCCAAATAAATCATTCTTAAAAATCTGCTGGCGTCCTTTTAATAGCTCATAAGAAGCGTTATCAATTATGTCGCTGAATTTTATTTTATTGTTCGCTAATTCGTTCGCATCAAAGGAAACATAAGCTGATGAAAATTTTATATCGTAGTAAAAATTTTCGATTAGAAATTTTTCAATATCCTTTTTTGCGTTGTTATATTTTTTTATGAATTCATTTTGCTGGGCTAAAATATAAAACTTACCCCCGGCTAACATTATCAGGCAGGCTTCGGTTAGTTCAAGTTCTTTTAACAATATTGATGCAAAGTGCCGCGTAAGTAATTGAACATATATAGAACGTCCCCTTAGAATTTTTGCCGGTTTCTTTTCGGTAATATCAAATATATATTTTTGTATGCCCGGCATTTCACCGATAATAAGGTTTACCTTTGATGACCCGTTTTGATGAAAGCCTGTTTTATAGAGAGCATGGCTTACTGCGGTTACGTCTTTTAAATGATTGAATAAAGAAATATCTGATGACTCACTGTCCCCGTCTATATTGGGTAGACACCACAAATACTTTTCAAAAACAATAAGAATAAGGTTAATTAGAGTTCCAAAATCTTCTTCATCCTCATAGTATTTAAAGATAGAATGCAAATCTTTTGTAAATGATTCGAATATCTTATCCTGGTTTTTATAATGATCTTTAGTTGATAATGCGTCCTTAGTAGTATCTTTTGAAGGAATTAAAACATCATAATTCTTTTTTGTTAACATTTCATGCCGGTAATACCGCTTGTCGGATGCTTTTTGTGAACGCAAACTAGCATTTGAAAAGGTTGATAAAAGGAAGTGATTATTTGATGCAGTCTCTACATTTACAACTTTAGTATCTTCTTTAGCCGAAACCTTATCAGCAATGTTGATAATACTTATTAGTTTATCTTCACTTTCTTTATTATGATGTTCATTTATAACCTTGCAAAGCCGGTTAAATGAATCAACATCATTTCCCAGAACTGCTTTAAATATATCTTGATTATCTTTGATAAATTGAACGCCAAGTTCGGAATGGTCTTTATTTTCATCTGAACAAATTTGAATAAACTTGCCGATGTCATGAAAAAGGGCGGCGAGTATTAATATCTTCTCTTCTGGATAATGCATATATACCCGTTAATAAAGTTTTTGATTTTTATTGAGTTTAGTATGAAATGAAGCATGAAAATTTGTCGTCATAATTTTCTTCAAAACCGGATTTATTACTGCTGTTCAGAAGTAGGGGAGTTAACTGACATTAAAATCCTGAAAGATTTTAAATATTGCAATAAAAAATTAAGATATATTAATAATTTAGATTATATGTGGATTAATGTTAAATAAAATAGTCTTTTCTAATTGTTAAAAAAGTCTCCGAGGTTAAGAAAACCTCGAAGTTAAACTAAAACTATCTGTCAATTATTTGGCGGGCATTAAAATAACCATCGTAAAAAGTTTTATTTGACGATTTAAATATTTCAATAAGCTTATCAATTTTACTATACAATAAGTCATCGGCATTATCAAAAAGTGTTTTAAGTTCTGTGGTTTTTTCTTTGCTTTCGGCACCCGCGGCTCCGGTTAAACCCATAGCCTCCGCAAATTCATCAGCGTTTGTTTTAATGCTTTCAATTTCATCTTCACCTACTGCGTAAGCGGCTAATTCTGTTTTTAGCCCAGCCGCCTTATTATAAATAGCGTACCCTTTTTCTAGTAATTCGTTATCTCTCATTTTTCTTAAATCGCTTAGACTATAATCTGTTTCCTCTTTAATTTCATTATTGCCGGCAAGCTGTGCGTAAACATTAAGCGCTGCCATAACTTTGTTTAATATATCTTCAAGCTCTTTCTCTTCTTTCAACTTATCCATTGTTTTTCCAGCCTTAATTGATTCCCTTATTGATTCGGTATTAATTATCTTTTGAACTTTACTTTCAAACTCAGTTACCTGGGTTTGCATTACTGCAAGGGATGCATATACCTCGTTGTTGCCTTTTAAGAAAGCAATTACAGCATTATACATATTTAATTTGTTTGATTGTCTTTTAGTCATCATTCCTCCGTTTTATGCTTTTGAGAGCTGGTTTAGTTAAAAAACATCATTTTTAGCATGTTTTCAATGTTTTTACCGCAATTATTGAGAGTAAATAGCCGTGCGTAAAGTGGCAAGGCCGTTACACCACCGCAGATTAGATTTCTCATGAGTAAGTAGTTTTTTCTTCATTGTAAATTGTGTTTTCTTTAGTGTAAGATGTCATTTCAATATTGTAATCTTAATTTCTTCAATGTTAGTCGCAATTTTTATCATGTAACACTTTATTTTCAGCAATTAGAATCTATTTCGTAGATGCTTATAAATATTTTATGAATGCGTCAGAGGATAATCGCTATAAACAAACAATTATTAAAAATTCAAATTCTTGAATTGTATTTAAATAAAAATGTTATATTAATCAAACTTAAAGCAATCGGGTGATTTAATAGAAGTAAGGTAGGAAAGTCTGTGGATGATTAATACAAATGCCCTGCCGGGTGCAGGGCATTGTAACTTTACTCAGCTATCTCTTTCAATTCTTCCATTGTAAAAAGTGGAGTGAGTTTTAATCCGGCATTTTCTAAATTTTCAAATGCTTTTGGTTCACGCACAATTACACAAATTACGTCTGTAATTACCGCGCCCAATTCTCTTAATTCATTAGTGCTTGTAATTATTTGTCCTCCTGTTGTTACAACGTCTTCAATCACTAAAACTTTTTTGCCTTTAAATTCTAATCCTTCAGCCAATTTTCTTGTGCCGTATTCTTTAGCTTTTTTTCTTACGTAAACTGCAGGTTTGCCGGATTTATTCGAAAGCATTGTTGCAATCGGAATGCCGCCCATTTCTAATCCGCCTAAAATCTCAGAATCTGCCGGGATCAATTCTTTCATGTGTGTTGTTATTTCATCAAGTAATTCCGGAGATGATTCAAATTTGTATTTGTCAAAATATTCGTTTGAAATTTTACCCGATCTTAATAAAAATTCGCCTGTAATATGTGCTATATCATAAACCTTTTTGCCTAATTCTTGTTTTGTCATTAGTTTTCCTCATTGCGTTTAAGTCAAAAAATTTGATTGTAAAAATAATATTTTTTGGACTTTTGTTCAGATTTATATTCCGGCTAATTTAATTAATTTATTTTGTCCGCTTTTATTTCCAAAATAAATTTCTTTATTTTGTCACTTTCGTTTTGAGACATTAGGAAAATATGGCAAAAGCAAAAATTAAAAACCTGGTGATTGTTGAGTCACCGGCAAAAGCTAAAACAATTGAAAAGTTTTTGGGGAAGGATTTTAAAGTTACCTCTTGCAACGGACACATCCGTGATCTGGAGAAGAAGAACAATGGTGTAGATATTGAAAATAACTTTAGTCCCTTTTATAAAATTTCAGATGAAAAAAAATCTGTTGTAAAGGAACTCAAAAAATTATCAAAAGATTCGGAACTAGTTTGGCTTGCATCTGACGAGGACCGCGAAGGGGAAGCTATTTCGTGGCATTTAAAAGAAGCGCTGGAACTGAAAAATGATAAAGTAAAAAGAATAATATTTAACGAGATTACAAAGCCCGCAATTCTTCATGCAATTGAAAATCCGCGAAGCATTGATGACAATTTAGTTGAAGCACAGCAAGCAAGAAGAATTCTAGACAGACTTGTTGGTTTTGAATTGTCTCCATTGCTTTGGAGAAAAGTTAAACCGTCACTTTCTGCGGGAAGAGTTCAGTCAGTTGCTGTCCGTTTAATTGTTGAACGCGAAAGAGAAATAGACGCTTTCAAACCTGAAGCTCAGTATAGAGTAGTAGCCGACTTTAAAATTGATAATGGCAATGGCAGCACTACTTTAACAGCAGAGCTATCGACTAAGTTTAAAACAAAAAAAGAAGCACTAGAGTTTTTAGAGAAATGTAAAGATGCTGATTTCTCTGTTGAAAGCTTGGAAAAGAAACCTGCAAAAAAATCACCTGCTGCTCCTTTTACTACTTCAACACTTCAGCAGGAAGCAAGCCGTAAGCTAAGGTTTTCAGTAATCAAAACTATGATGGTTGCTCAAAAACTTTACGAGAATGGGCACATCACTTATATGAGAACTGACTCTGTTAATTTATCCGACTTAGCTTTACAATCTTCAAAAGATGCGATTATTAAAGATTACGGTGAAGAATATTCTCATACCCGTAAATACAAAACAAAATCAAGATCAGCACAGGAAGCACACGAAGCTATTCGTCCATCCTATTTTGATAAAGAAACAGTTGATGGTACTGCTGACGAAAGAGCACTATATGAATTGATTTGGAAACGTGCTATTGCATCTCAAATGAGTGATGCTAAACTTGAAAGAACAACTGTAAAAATTGCATTATCAAACCGGGATGAAAAGTTTGTTGCAAAAGGTGAAGTAATTTTATTCGACGGTTTCTTAAAAGTTTATCTTGAATCTACTGATGACGAAAATGGTGAAAACGGGGCTGATGGAATTATTCCTCCGCTTAGAAATGGACAAAAATTAGATTACAAATCGATTACTGCTACTCAAAGGTACACACGTCCTCCGGCAAGATATACTGAAGCAAGCCTCGTTAAAAAGCTAGAGGAACTTGGCATTGGGCGTCCATCAACTTATGCACCAACTATCAGCACAGTACAAAAACGTGGTTATGTTTCAAAAGAAGAAAGACCGGGTAAAGAAAGAAAATATGATGTGCTAACTTTGGTCGGTAAAAAAGAAATAAACCAAGAAGTTAAAACAGAAATAACCGGTGCAGACAAAGGTAAGCTTTATCCATTGGATATCGCAATGCTGGTAAATGATTTTCTTCTTGAATACTTCCCGGATATTTTCAATTATGAATTTACAGCCGAAATTGAAAAAGAGCTTGATGATATTGCCAGCGGTGAACTGCAATGGCAGAATATGTTGAATTCATTTTATCATCCTTTTCATGATAAAGTTGAACACACAGTCGAAAACAGTGAAAGAGTTTCCGGTGAAAGAATATTGGGCTTTGATAAAAAAACCGGGAAACAAGTATCTGTTAGAATGGCACGCTTCGGCCCGGTTGCTCAGTTAACAGATTTGAATGACGAAGAAGCAAAACCTGAATATGCCGGATTAAGGCCAACTCAAAAACTTGAAAAAATTACAATTGAAGAAGCACTTGATCTTTTCAAATTACCAAGAACAATTGGTGAATTTGAAGGTGAAGAAGTAGTTGCTGCGATTGGCCGTTTTGGCCCTTACGTTCGTCACAACAATAAATTTTATTCTCTCGGAAAAGAATACGATCCTTACACAGTAACAGTTGAAGAAGCGATTCCGGTAATTGAAGAAAAACGTAAAAAGGATGCTGAAAAAACTATCAAGATTTTTGAAGAGAATGAGAGTTATAAAATTCTTAAAGGCAGATGGGGCCCATATCTTAAAGCAGGCAGAATGAATGTTAGAATTCCAAAAGACATGGATGCTTCAAAATTGACTTACGAAGATTGTGTAAAACTTGCCGAAGAAACTGTAGAAAAAGGCAAAGCAAAAAAAGCCGCTTCAAAAAAATAAAATTATTTCATCGCAAGAGGGCTATCCTCTTGCGATCATTTCTAAATCTATTCATATTTAAAGCAATATCCCAACTCCGAATTGATTTTATTCTTGGATATAGTTATCATTTTCTACTGAATTTTTATTCAAAACATTTTGGGGGAGAGATGCTGCGAAATTACTTTATCAGTGCTCATCGCAATTTAGTCAAATCGAAAATTTTCTCATCGGTAAACATCCTGGGATTAGCAATAGGAATGACAGCTTTTTTAATGATTATGCATTATGTGATCTTCGAAAGGAGTTACGATAAATTCCATGATGATTATGAAAACATTTACAGAATCAGATATGAAAGATATTCAGAAGATGGCAGTTCAGTAAAATTTGCATCTTGCTGCCCACCTGCCGGAGCATTGATAAGGGAACGTTATCCTGAAGTCCAAGAATTAGGAAGGCTTGTTAGATACAAAGCGAGTGTATCCTATGAAGGGCAATATTTTATGGAAGAACGAATGTATTTTGCTGAAACTGATTTCTTCAAAATATTCAAAGTTAATTTTATAGAAGGTGACCCTTTTACCGGAATTGCAGAACCGGGTAATGCATTCATATCAAAATCTACCGCTGAAAAATATTTTGGTAACTATGATCCAATTGGTAAAGTATTTAGTGTTGATAAAAATACAGACTACCAGGTTACCGGAGTATTTGAAGATATTCCTCAGAACTCTCATTTAAAATTTGATATTCTTCTTTCATTTAAAAATCTCGAAACACTTTATGGAGATGAATATTTGACAGCATGGGGACATACCGGAATGTTCACATATGCAAAACTTTTGCCGGGCACTGATTTATTCGCTTTTGAAGAAAAGCTCGACGCGCTAGTTGAAGAGAAATTTGGAGAAGCACTAAAATATTACAAAATGGAAATGAAGCTTCCGGTTCAACCTTTGGCTGATATACATTTGAACTCAAACTTTATGCAGGAATACGAAATTAACGGAAACAAAGATGCAGTGAATATTCTTTTTATAATCGCAGTATTTGTAATTATAATGGCTTGGGTGAATTACATTAATCTTTCAACAGCAGGAGCGTTAAACAGAGCTAAGGAAGTCGGGCTTCGCAAAGTTGTTGGAGCAAATAGGTCTAATTTAGTGATTCAATTTTTTTCAGAGGTCATTTTGATAAATCTGTTTGCTGTATTGATTTCTGTTTTACTCGTTTATTTATTAACTCCATTCTTTAATGAGCTGACTGGTATGACATTATCAGTTAATATTTTAATGCAGAATTGGTTTATCCCAACACTGGCGGGATTATTTATAATCGGAGTAATATTCTCTGGTTTTTATCCGGTGATTGCTATGTCGTCTTTTAAACCTTTGACTGTATTAAAAGGCAATTTTATCAACACAGAGAAAGGATCACGATTAAGAAAAGGATTGGTTGTGTTCCAATTTGCTATAGCTTTTATATTATTGACTGGAACGATAGCTGTATATAAACAAATTTCATTTATGCAGGATCAGGAATTGGGATTCAGTGTTGAGCAAACTTTGATTGTTCAATCACCCAGAGTTAGAACACAAGCTTATGGAGAAGATTTAAAAACATTCAAACAATCATTAGCAAAAATAAATGAAATAAAAATAGTTAGTCATGTTACTGAAGTACCCGGAAGACAAATATATTGGGATGCCGGTGCTATACACAAGCAAGGTGAGGATGCAAGCAAAGGCAAGAACTATCAGATTGTTGGTGTAGATTATGACTTTGTTGATTTGTTTGATCTCGAACTTGCAGCCGGAAGAAATTTTTCAATTGAGTTCACTGCAGATAATGAAAATTTAATGATGAACGAAACAGCAGTAAAATTTATGGGATTTGAAAGCAATGAAAGTGCAGTTGGACAAAAAGTAGATTATTGGGGAAATATTTTTACAATTGTTGGTGTGGTTAAAGATTATCATCAGCAATCACTAAAGGAAGATTTCGAACCGCACTTGTTTAGATTTATGCCGGAGGGTAGAGGAATAAGAGGACAAATAGCAGTAAAACTAAACTCGGCAAATATGAAACAGACTGTTGAATTTGTAGAATCAAAATATGAAGAATTCTTTCCAGGTAATCCTTTTGTGTATTTCTTTTTAGATGAATATTATGACCAGCAATACAAAGCCGATCTGCAGTTTGGAAAAGTTGTTGGAATGTTTTCAATATTAGCAGTAATTATAACTTTGCTAGGTATATTTGCTTTATCATTAAAAAGTGCACTTCAAAAAACAAAAGAAATTGGGATCAGAAAAGTGCTGGGTGCTGAGGTTTCAAATGTGTTAATCTTGTTGTCGAAGGATTTCATTATGCTGTTACTAATATCATTTTTAATAGCGCTTCCTATTTTATATTACGGGTTGAATAAGTTTTTAGACAGTTATGCAAATAGAATTGAATTAGATGTTTTATTGTTTATTCTGCCAATGTTAGCTATCGTTTTTGTAACTATCGTTACAACTGCTTTTCAATTTATTAAAGCAGCGTTAGCTAATCCAATTAAAAGTATCCGATACGAATAAAATTAAAATTATTTTTCTTTTGAATCATTCTTTGGCGGTACCGGGTCATAACCGCTACCGCCCCAAGGATGACAACTGGCAATCCTTTTTATACTTAACCAACCACCTTTAATTAAACCATGTGTTTTAAGTGCTTCAATTGTGTAGTGTGAACAAGTTGGTTGGTAACGGCATGAAGGAGGTAAAATTGGCGAAATTAATATTTGATATAGTCTAAATATAATTATGAAAGGATACGCGAGGATTATCAAAAATTTTTCTAAAAGGATTTTCATTTCTTTGCTTGCTCAAAGTTTATAATAATGTTTGTCCCATCCTTTAGACATTTATAAACCGGACAAACATTAATTGCATTAGTAACTTTTTTCTTTTGAACATCATTTAATAAGATTGGTGAGATAATTACAAGCGAAATAGACTCAAGTCTTTTTGGGTTTTGCAGTAATTTTTTATCTACATTTATTCTTAGATCTTCTTTTGATATTCCTTCTCTGACTAAAATTTTATCAATACTTGTGAAAATACAATTTGTTAAAGAAGCTGCAAGTAAATCTGTTGAGGAAAATGAAAATCCATTACCCCCATATTCAATGGGGGTATCAGTAATAATTTTTGTCCCGGATTTATTATGCGAAATCGTATATTTATCTTTTTCAAAAAAAACGCTTATTGCAGACATATTAATTCACTGTGAAAGTTGTTCCGTCTTTACCGTCTTTAAGTTCAATGCCGATGTTTTTTAACTCATCCCTTATTTTATCAGAGGTTGCCCAATCTTTATTTTTTCGTGCATCCATTCTAATATCAATTAAAAGATTCATTACATCAGTTATTTTATCCGAATTACTTTCTTCCTCGTTTACTAACCCTAAAATTTCGACGATGAAATCAGGAAATAATTTTTTAAGTTTTACAAAAGTTTGGTCATCAATTGATGATGTGGAACTTAATTTTTCATTAAAAGAATTTATATGTTTTGATAAATCAAACAGCGCTGCTAAAGTTTTCGCTGTATTAAAATCATCACTCATGTTTATGAAACATGAGTCAAGTAAATCATTTATTTCTTTATTAAGCTCTTCATTGATTTCAGCAGTTTTTTCTTTTTCTAACTTTGTGAGATTGTTTAATGAATTCATTAATCTTTTGTAACCACGTTCGGCAGCTTGCAGCGACTCGTTTGAAAAATCAATTGGTGTTGTGTAATGCGTTTGAAGAATTAAAAATCTCACTGTCATCGGGCTGTATGCCATTTCAAGTTTTGGATGATTACCGCTAAATAATTCTTCAAGCGTTATAAAATTATTTTTTGAACGCGCCATTTTAACGCCCTCAATAGTAATCATATTATTGTGCATCCAATAATTAACCGGATGCTTATTATGAGCACCGCAGCATTGAGCAATTTCCGACTCGTGATGAGGAAATTGTAAATCCATTCCGCCGCCATGAATATCGAATGGCACACCTAGGTATTTCGAGCTCATTGCAGTACACTCTAAGTGCCAGCCCGGGAAGCCCAATCCCCATGGCGAATCCCACTTCATTAAGTGTTCAGGCTTTGCTTTTTTCCAAAGTGCAAAATCGATCAAATTTTGTTTTTCAGATTGCCCTTCAAGTTCACGACTTCCTTCAATTAGGTCATCGATAATCTTACCAGATAGTTCGCCGTATTTATTTGTCTCAGCATATTTTTTTAAATCGAAATAAACTGATCCTTTATTCTCGTAAGCGTATCCGTTCTCAATAATTTTTTGAATTAATTCAATTTGCTCGATTATATGGCCACTTGCTTGAGGTTCAATGCTTGGTTTAAGTGTGTTCAACATCTCGATGTATTTATGAAAACTGTTAGTATATTTCTGTACAACTTCCATCGGTTCTATTTTTTCGAGATTTGCTTTTTTTGCAATCCTGTCTTCACCTTCGCCAGCAACTTCATCTTCAAGATGACCAACGTCAGTAATATTTCTTACGTATCTAACTTTATAGCCTAGGTACATGAAGTACCGATAAACAAAATCAAACGTGCTATAAGCCCGTGCATGACCCAAATGAGGATCACTATAAACAGTGGGTCCGCAAACATATAAACCGATATGTCCGGGAGTAACGGGTTTGAATAATTGTTTTTCTCTTTTCAAAGAGTTATAAATGTGAACGGGATATTTATCTATTAAATTCATTGTAGTCTCTACTTAAAACTCACATTTCGACAAGCGCAATGTGACGACTATTTTTAACGGTTTTATTTATTTAACAATTTTGATGCGTCTTTAGCAAAATAAGTTGCAATTAAATCAGCACCAGCTCTTTTTATACCGGTTAAAGTTTCCATCATTGTGCTTTCTTCATCAAGCCAGCCTTTTTGTGCTGCTGCTTTTATCATTGAGTATTCACCGGAAACATGGTAAGCTGAGACAGGTACCAACACATTTTCTTTGGCAAGTTTAATTATATCCAAATATGCAACTGCAGGCTTTACCATTACTATGTCTGCACCTTCATCAACATCTAACATGATTTCTTTTAAAGCTTCGTCTTTATTAGCCGGATTCATCTGATAGGTTTTTTTATCACCAAATCCTGGTGCGGAATCTAATGCATCTCTGAAAGGTCCGTAAAAGCAAGAAGCATATTTTGCACTGTATGCCATGATACCGGTATTGATGTAACCTCCATCTTCCAAAGCCTCGCGGATGTTTAAAATTCTACCATCCATCATGTCGGATGGAGCAACAAAGTCAGCGCCGGCTTCTGCGTGGCTAACAGACATTTTCATAAGCACGTCAACAGTTTCGTCATTTACAATTTGTCCGTCTTTAACTATACCGTCGTGACCGTAACTTGAGAAAGGATCAAGAGCAATATCCGTCATTACACAGATTTCAGGAACAGCTTCTTTAATTGCTCTAATTGATCTTTGCATAAGGCCGCCACTGTTTAGAGCTTCAGTACCTTCATTGTCTTTTTTGTCATCTGCAACTTTTACAAATAATAAAACTGATTTAATTCCGAGAGAATAAATTTCTCTTACTTCATCAATTAATAAATCTAATGTAAATCGATAGTATCCAGGCATTGAAGGGATTTCTTCCTTACCATTAGTTCCATCCATTATGAACAACGGAGCAATAAAATCATTCGGTGTTAGAATTGTTTCGGTAGCCATTGAACGAATTGCATCAGTATAGCGTAATCTTCTTCCTCTTGTGTACGGAAATTGCATGATTATTCCTCAACTTGTAATTGAAATTTCTAATGATAAATATAAGCAGGTTTTCTAAACACTACAATTTTAAGGTGTGCAAAAATCAGTCTATTTTATCCATCTGTATATATTTGACAGCGTACTTAATTAATTCCGTAAGGCCACTTACACCAAGCTTTTTCATTATATGAGCTCTGTGTGAATCAATAGTTCTTTTACTTAACTTTAGTTTGGTTGCTATTTCTTGGCTTGTTAATCCATAGCCAATATGTTTTAAGATTTCTCGTTCTCTAGGAGTAAGACTTGGATTATTTGGATTTTTTCCAGTTAGATATTCAAACCTAACCATAATTTCTTGCAATCTTTCTTCAGGCCAATTCTGTCCGAAATATTGTTTTCCTTCATATGCGGTTTTTATTGCATATATTAATTCGCCTTTCATAATATTCTTGCTTATCAAACCGGCAGCATTGTGTTTTAGGGCAAAGTAAATATATTCTTCAGTATCATGCATAGAAACAAAGAGTGCTTTTACATCCGGATCTTCTTTTTGAATTTCTTTTAATGCTTCTGTTCCGGTAAGAAAGGGCATCGAAATATCGATTAGTACAACATCGGGTTTTAATTCGGAATAAAAGTTTATAAGTTGTTCACCGTTTTCAGCTTCACCAACTACAAAAATTTCAGGCTCATTTTCAAGTAGACTGATCACACCACTTCGGAATAGTTTATGATCGTCGGCAACAAGAATCCTTATGTTTGTATTTTCGCTCATAAAATTTTTAAAATTGGAATATAATTAAGTATGCAAATTTAATATACTTTTATTATTAACAAAATATAAAGAGCAGAACACTAGTAAATAAAAAAAAGTACAAAAAAGCAAATTTATTTAAGTGAAGTAATTTCGAAAACTGAATTTACAAAGGTTTTTAAGAAATCCTTCTTTCTTCTTGGGGGTTTTAGTTTTTTATTGCAGCGTTCAATAGCTTTATAGATTAGTTCATCCGGCAGGTCAGGAAAAATTTCCTTAAGAGTTTTCTTTAAATAGTACTTATCCTGGTATTCATCGCTGACAATGAACATGGATAAAAACTTCTTATCAAATTCTTTTATTCTATCTGTAAGTACCATTTCCTCAGAATCTTTTACTTCAATATAATTTAATTTTAATTAAATAAAATCAGTAATGTTGCTAAAAATTTTGTGATGATTCATTTCTAGATACGAAGTGTTATTTGATTTTGAATTATAAACAAATCATTTGATGGAAAAATGGTAATTGTACCTACGGATTTTGATGTAGGTATAATTTTAAAAAAATTTGAATTAAAACTTGTTGAAATTTGCTTTTATTTGTGATAGGTTGATTTTTTAATATTCTTCAAATAACAATTCCGGTGAAATTTTGATTAATTGGGATGTTAGTCCTGAAATTTTTTCTCTTGGACCATTATCGGTCAGATGGTACGGTTTATTATTTGCGCTTTCATTTCTTGTTGGTTACCAAATTATGCTCAAAATTTTCAAAAATGAAGGCAAATCTGAAAATGATTTGAATGATTTGGTTATGTACATGATTTTGGGTACTGTGATTGGAGCACGATTAGGACATTGCCTCTTTTACAACCCGGCTTATTATTTAAGTGATCCTATTGAAATTTTGAAAGTTTGGAAAGGCGGTTTAGCGAGTCACGGTGCGGCAATAGGAATTTTGATAGCATTGTATCTTTATGTAAAAAGGAAACCTCACATAAAATATCTTTGGCTGATAGATAGAATAGTAATTCCAACTGCTTTGGGTGGTTCATTTATCCGGCTTGGTAATTTATTTAACTCTGAAATTATTGGAATGCCGACAGAGGTACCATGGGCATTTGTGTTTACGTCAGTTGATGCTGTACCACGTCACCCGGCTCAACTTTACGAAGCTATTGCTTATTTACTAATATTCATTTTTATGATATGGTATTACTTTAAGCTAAAAGGTGAAATTAGACACGGATATTTTTTAGGCTTATTTTTAATTCTAGTATTTACGTTTAGGTTTTTTGTGGAAATTATAAAAGAAAACCAGACCTATTTTGAAGAAGGAATGTATTTCAACATGGGGCAATTGCTCAGCATTCCTTTAGTGATTGTTGGTGGGGTATTAGTCTTCTTCTCTTTCAAAAAAACACTACCGGAAAAGAAATAGCACGATGGAAAGAAAAGAGTTTATAGATAAATGGAATGTTAAAATTGCCGAGACAAAATTTCCGAATTTGAATATCGAATCAAACATTGAATACGAATCTATTGAACTTCCCGGTAAAGTTCTTCTACCCGGATCTGAATTGTTTGGCAATTTTGAAATTAATGATGTTGATGGAAATACTGTACTTCAAGTTGATTCACCGGAAAAAATGAAATTTGTTCTTTATTCCTCAAAACATAATAGCCAACAAATAAGACTACCGAAATCGGAAAGCGAAATTGCTGCAAAAGTAAAAGAGTACGAATCATTTATTACTTCTATAATTAAAGACATTCAGACAGATTACCAATCAAACTCTCTTGACCAAACTAAACTGAACGAGACAGTAACTCAAATCTTAAATTTCAATAACATACGTCGTTATTAAATTGAATGCACTTGGTGAAAACATTTCTGAATATCTGAAATCCAATTTTGGGGAGGATTTCTTAAAACATTATGAAAATTACGTTAACTCTGAACCCAATGTTTTTATTAGGACTACGGACTTCAATCGTGAAGCATTAATTGAAGAATTAAAACATTATAATATTGAGTTGGAAAAGCTTGCAAAAGTACCGAACGCCTTCAAAGTGATGAGTGAAAAAGGTAAAGTTGGTAAAACAGTTGAGTTTGCATTGGGTAAATATTACATCCAGAGTTTATCATCAATGATTCCGCCATTGGTTTTAAATCCGAATGAAAATGATAAAGTGCTGGACCTCTGTGCGGCGCCGGGCTCAAAAACAACACAGCTTGCTGAGTTGATGAATAATAAAGGTATGATAATTTCCAACGAGCCGAATCCAAAAAGATTGCGTACCCTGGCATTTAACATCGAGAAAATGAATTACCTCAACGTAGGAATCATTAAAAATAAAGGCGAACTGTTAAGTAAACTCTTTGAAAATTATTTTGATAAAATTTTAGTAGATGCACCTTGCAGTGCGTTGGGGATTATTCAGAAAAAAGATGAAGTCGGAAATTGGTGGAATTTAGAGCAGGCAGAGAAAATAGCATCATTGCAATTTCGGATACTGTTGAGCGCGTTAAAAATGGTGAAAGTAGGTGGTGAGATAGTTTATTCAACTTGTACACTAACAGTAGAAGAAAATGAATTAATCCTGGATAAGCTGCTAAAAAAATATCCAGCTGAAATTATAGAAATAGAACTTCCTGTTAAATCGAATAATGCTTTTACTTCGTTACATGATATTGAAATAAATGCATCAATAAAAAAAGCTAAGAGAATAATTCCTTGGGAGATTAATTCCGAAGGATTTTTTGTTTGTAAATTAAAAAAGATTGGCAATACGGAAAGAATGGATAAATCAAACTTCAAATTGAAAGATAGAAATTTAAGTTTGGTTAATTCCGCCAACAAAAAGGTAACTGATTACATCTCTCAGATTTCTGATAAATACGGAATTGACAAATCACTCTTCGGTTCATATAAGTATATTATTAAAAATAAAGAGGCATACTTTGTTAGTGCTGATTGGGAATTTGAAGACTTGTCACATTTTGAGCGAGTTGGGATAAAATTTGCGAAGTTGGATAACAGGGGAGGAGTGCATCTTTCAACACCTGCAGCACGAATTCTAGGTAAGCATGCAACAGAAAATATAATTGAGCTTGAAAGTCTTGATGAATTGAAAGTTTACATGTCAGGTGGAACAATAAGAAAAGATTTTAAGAGCTTCGGCCAAAAAATTGTAAAGTATAAAAATGATTATTTAGGTTCTGCAATTGTAACCGGTGAAGGATTGAAAAGTCAATTCCCACGTGTTTTAAGAACAAGCGAAATTATTTTTGAATAAAAAAACCGGAAGCATAAAACTAATACTTCCGGTTAAAGTAGAGTTAGTAAGATGTCAAACCTTAATTACACATCGTAGTATAAACTAAATTCGTGCGGATGCGGCATCAGCAACATTGGCTGCACTTCTTTTTCGAATTTATAATTAATCCATGTTTCAATTACGTCTTCAGTGAACACATCACCTTTTAATAAGAAATCGTGATCTTCCTCCAAGGCTTTCAAAGCGTGTCCGAGTGATTCCGGAGTTGAAGGAACGTTTTGCAATTCTTCAGGTTCCATATCGTAAATATCTTTATCTAATGGATCACCTGGATCAATTCTGTTTAAGATACCGTCAAGTCCAGCCATCATAATTGCAGAAAAAGCCAAATACGGATTGGCTGTCGGATCAGGACATCTGAATTCAACACGTTTTGTTTTTGGATTTGCAGAAAACATTGGGATACGTATTGAAGCACTTCTATTAGCTTGCGAATAAGCAAGTCTTACCGGAGCTTCAAATCCGGGCACCAAACGTTTGTAGGAATTAGTAGTTGGATTTGTTAAAGCAAGAAGTGCCGGAGCGTGTTTCAAAATACCACCAATATAATAAAGCGCAGTTTCGCTTAATCCGGCATAACCATTCCCAGCAAATAGAGGCTTTCCGTCTTTCCATAAACTTGAGTGAACGTGCATACCTGATCCGTTATCCCCGGCAATCGGTTTCGGCATAAATGTTACAGTGCGTCCGTCAGCTAATGCAGTATTTTTAACAATATATTTGAATTTTAATAAATCATCTGCTGCGTTTAATAAAGTGTTAAATTTAAGGTCAATTTCACTTTGACCACCACATGCAACTTCATGGTGCTGACACTCGACAGTAAGTCCCATGTCTATCATATTCAATACCATGTCATTTCTAAGGTCATTTAATTTATCAGTTGGTGGTACCGGAAAATAACCTTCTTTATGGCGTGCTTTGTATCCAAGATTAGGAGCTTCATCAGCGCCGCTATTCCATCTCCCTTCTATTGAGTCAACAGAATAAAAACTTTCGTTAGCTGAAGAATCAAATCTAACATCGTCAAAAATGAAAAACTCTGCCTCAGGCCCAAAGTAAGCAGTATCAGCTACACCTGTAGATTTAAGATATGTTTCAGCTTTCTGAGCAATGTTACGAGGACAACGGCCATACTTTTCTTTTGTTGCCGGTTCATGAACATCTGCAATTAAACTTACTGTAGGTGCTTTAACGAATTTATCAACAAACATAGTAGATGGATCGGGAATAAT
>JANQIV010000192.1 GCA_028282005.1 Melioribacteraceae bacterium
CTATCCGTTTTCACAGTCAAAGGAAATGAGTTGGATTCGTTTTTACGCACGATATTTCAATGTAGTAGAAATAAACGCTACTTACTATTCATTTCTTAATCCTGGTATAGTTAAAAGCTGGCTTTACCAGTTAAATGAAGTAGATGATTTTGTTTTTACATACAAACTTCATCAGAATTTTACACATAAAAAAAATTATACTGAAGAACAAGCAAACGCGATTATTCAAAATCTTGACCTTTTACAAAAAGAAGAAAGATTGGGTGGCTTGCTTCTTCAATTTCCGTATTCATTCGCTTGCACTGATGACAATATTGATTATCTGAGACAGCTTATCAATATCTTCGAGACTTATCCAAAATTTGTTGAAGTAAAACATCCAACATGGGTAAACAAAAGAGCAAAAAGTATAACGATTTGCAGCATTGATAAACCCGAGCTAGACGGTAAATACCCTTTCAGAATAACGGTATCAAATAGAACTGTTTATTTGCGTTTGTTTGGCAGAGAGCAAAAAGATTCCTCTGAAAAAGAAAGATTTCTTTATTCTCCCGGTGAACTTTTAGAAATTGAGCACGATATAAAAAAGATTTATCCGGAAGTTGATAAAATATTTGTAATTATGAAAAAGCATGATCACGGGAATGGACTAGCAAACGCTTTTGAAATGATGCATTACTTAAAAAAAACTAAAATGATTAATATGCCTCAATCAATAGTACAAGCTTATCCGCGTTTGCAAAGAATCTCAAAATTAACCGAATCTGATATCTCTGGTTTGTTTACACCTGATGTTACTATTTCCAATAACTAAATAAATACTAACTCGATGGGATTCAAGATATAAAATAACAGAATAATTGTAATAAAATTATCGATGATTAAAATCTTCATAAAAAATATTAGGAAGGATTATATTTAATGTTATCATTTCATGAGTAGTGGGGATAAAATGTCATCACGTGATGTGCACAAAGAACCTTTCACTGAAGAAACAATTACTAAATTAGAGATATTTGAAAAATATGTTGAAGCATGGCTACCGGTTTTTATTTATAGTGGTTTCAAAGAAATTTTCATTTATGATTTTTTTGCAGGTACAGGCAAGGATAAGAATAATATTGAAGGTAGTCCATTAAGAGTAATAAATGTCATAGAAAAATACACTTCAGATATAATTAAGAGTAATACTGTAATTAAACTAATCTTTAATGAATTGGATTTAGATAAAGTCGATAATCTTAAAGCAATTGTAAAAGAAAAATTAGAAAAATTAGATGAAATCAAAGAGCATATTGAAATTGAGATTTATAGAGAAGAGTTTAATACCCTTTTTTTTAATATTTATAAATCAATTGTTAATAATAATTCTTTTCCTCGATTTATGTTCATCGATCAAAATGGTATAAAACAAGTTACTGAGGAGATTTTGTTAAAAATTGCTGAATTAAAAAGGACCGATATGATTTTTTTTATTTCTTCTTCTTATGCGAGAAGATTTAGTGAGTTAGAAAGTTTTCAAAAGTACCTAAAAATAAATAAAGAGAGTTTTAGTGAATCTAAACCTTTTCATAGTCATAGGGTTGTAACAGAATATTATAAGAGCCTCATACCTAATAATAAAGAATATTACATAACCCCTTTTTCAATTAAAAAAAATGCAAACGTATATGGTCTAGTTTTTTGTTCTTCTCATTCATATGGCATCGAAAAGTTTTTGAGAATTGGGTGGCAACTAAATCCAAACACTGGTGATGCAAATTTTAATATTGATGAAGAGGCTATAGCAGATGGAAATTTATCACTCTTTGAAGAAGATAATATTCCTCAGAAATTACAATTATTTGAAAATAAATTAGCTAGTGCTATTCTTAAGGGGAATATTTTAACTAATAAGGATATATACTCTTTTACTTTTAATTTTGGATGTTTACCCAAACATGCTAATTTAGTTGTTCAAAAATTAATTAAAGAAGGTAAAATAAAGACAATTAGATTAACATCACAAAAAGTTCATAAAATAATTGAAGAAAAAATTCAAATAGAAAAATGAAAAAGACAAAAATTGAGTGGACAGAAGAAACTTGGAACCCATCAGTCGGATGTGATAAAATAAGTGCTGGCTGTAAATTTTGCTATGCAGAAACAATGGCAAATCGTTTACAAGCAATGGGAGGTAATGGTTATGAAGATGGTTTTAAATTCAAAATTATGCCAGATAGATTAGAACAACCATTTAGAAAGAAGAAACCTACTAAATACTTTGTTAATTCAATGAGTGATTTATTTCATGTAGAAATGCCTTATGAATATTTAGATGAAGTTTTTAAAGTAATTGAGAAAACTCCACAGCATATTTATCAAATTCTTACTAAAAGAGAATCTATTATGGTAGATTATTTTAGAAAAAGAAAGATACCTCAAAATGTTTGGATGGGTGTAACGGTTGAAAATAAGAAACATGGTCTGATAAGAATAAAAAGTTTGAGAAAAATAAAAGCTAAAATAAGATTTCTCTCGATTGAACCTTTATTAGAAGACTTAGGACGAATAAATTTAAAGGGTATTGATTGGGTAATTGTTGGTGGTGAAAGTGGTCCTAAAGCTCGTCCCATGCAAGAAGAATGGGCAGTTAACATTCAAAAGCAATGTGAAGAAATGGAAGTTGCATTTTTCTTTAAACAATGGGGGACATGGGGCGAAGACATGGTTAAAAGAAGTAAAAAAGCTAATGGTCGAATCTTACTTGGTAAAACTTGGGATGAATACCCAAATGTTGCTTAATTTTTTAAGTTCATTTCTTAGTTTCCATATTTAAAAAAATACCAACCCTATAATGAGTACCATTTTCCATCTCGATTTAGATGCATTTTTTGTATCGGTAGAAAGACTATTTGACCCATCTCTTGAAGGGAAGCCTGTAATAGTCGGTGCAAATCCTAAAAAGGGAAGAGGTGTAGTAGCTGCTTGCTCTTATGAAGCACGTAAATATGGGTTGCACTCTGCAATGCCGATCAGAAAAGCTTATGAACTTTGCCCGCATGGAATTTACATTGGTGGTCATCACAAAGAATACACTCGCTTCAGTAAGGCTGTTAAACGAATTTTAGAGAAATATGCACCAATGATCCAGCAATCATCAGTTGATGAATTTTTTATGGATTTTACCGGTTGCCTGCACATTTATGGTTCATTCCAATTATTAGCTGCTAAAATTCAAAAAGAAATAAAGCACACACTTGGTTTGCCGTGTTCAATCGGGATTGCTTCAAACAAAACCGTCGCGAAAGTTGCCTCAGATTTTAATAAGCCTGAAGGAATTACTTATGTGATGCCGGGAATGGAGAAAGAATTTCTTGCTCCTTTGCCCATACAAGCAATTCCCGGAGTCGGAAAATCTACCTTGAAGAAATTAAATGCTAAAGGTATTTATAAAGTTGGCGATGTAAAAAATCTTTTAAATGTTAATTCCGTTAGAGAGCTTTATAAAAATGATATCAGTCTTGTAAACAAAGCAAACGGAAAAGGGAAGGATCATTTATTACCTCCGCAATACAGAAAAAGTATCTCTAAGGAAAGGACTTTTGGGAGAGATGTAAAAGAAAGGCATATCATAGAGGAAATTTTATTCAAACTTACTAGCCAGGTTTGCCAGTTAGTGAGAGATAAAAATTGGCAGGCTTCTACTGTGAGTATCAAATTGAGGTATGCAAATTTTCACACTATTACCCGCTCAAAAACCATCAAACCTTCCGATGATGATAAAGAAATTTACAAAGCTGCTTTGAAATTATTTAGAAAAAATTACAACAATGTTGACGGTGTGAGACTAATTGGTATTCGCCTAAACAATTTTAGTGAGTACAATGAGCAGCAATATCTTTTTGATTTTGAGGAAGTTAAAAAGGGTAGATTACTCAGAGCTGTTACAAAAATTAGAGATCGTTACGGATATTCGACCGTTCAATTCGGCAGAATAGAAAAAGTTGATAATATCCACACAAATCCTTTCCACCCTGAAGGAAAATTCATGTAAATAATACCTCTTATTTAAATCATTTCGCATTTTTTGCTAAACTCCCCTAAAGTCAAGTTATTTTTAAGAATTATTTTGCGACAAATATATCTTTATTTTTTCATCAAAAATTCATATAATTAAGATTGATTTGTCCGGTCTAATTCCTAAAAATGGGATTTTTCAGTCCGCCAAATTCTAAAAATCTAAAGTGTTTTTATCTCTCAAGTTTAGCAGAGTTAGAAAATAAGCCAAAAAAAGAAGATATAAAGTTCTGTTAATTGGCTTAGTATTTGCATAAACAGAATCGGTTAAGAAAGATCATTTAATTCTAAATAAATAGAGGTAATATTTATGGAAAGAAAGAAAATCACAATTGACGGAAACGAAGCGGCGGCTTATGTGGCGTATCAGTGCAGTGAAGTCATCGCAATTTACCCTATTACTCCTTCTTCAGGTATGGGTGAAATGTCCGACGAATGGGCTGCAAAGGGAAGAAAAAACATCTGGGATACAGTTCCGGTAGTTTCTGAATTACAAAGTGAAGGTGGTGCTGCTGGTGCTGTTCACGGTGCAATACAAAGTGGTTCTATGACAACAACTTTTACAGCTTCACAAGGTTTACTTTTAATGATACCAAACATGTATAAAATTGCAGGCGAATTGAGTCCGACTGTTTTTCACGTTTCTGCACGTTCAATTGCTGCATCTGCTCTTTCCATATTTGGTGATCACAGTGACGTAATGTCAACTAGACAAACTGGTTGGGGATTACTTTCATCCGGGTCAATTCAAGAAGTTATGGATTTGGCTGCAATTGCTCACAAAGCTACTCTTGAATCAAGAATTCCTTTTATTCACTTCTTTGATGGTTTCCGTTCATCACACGAAGTTCAAAAAATTGAACAATTGACAACAGAAGATATCAGATCCCTTATAAATGATGAAAAAGTAATTGATCATAAAAAACGTGCTTTAACCCCGGATAATCCATTTATCCGCGGTACTGCTCAAAATCCTGATGTTTATTTCCAAGGCCGTGAAACTGTAAATAAATTCTACAATGCTTGTCCTGAAATAGTACAAAACGCAATGGATGAATTTGCTAAGCTAACAGGAAGACAATACAACTTATTTGATTACATCGGTGCTCCCGATGCAAAAAGAGTTGTTGTAATGATGGGATCAGGCTCAGAAACAGTTGAAGAAACAGTTCAGTACATGAGCGAAAGAATGGAAGAAAAAGTTGGTCTATTAAAAGTTAGATTATACAGACCATTTTCAATTGAGCATTTCTTAAAAGCACTTCCAAAAACAGTTGAAAAAATCTCTGTTTTAGATAGAACTAAAGAGCCGGGTGGTTCAGGCGAACCTCTTTATTTAGATGTAGTTACAGCGATCACTGAAAATATGACTTCAGATAGTCCGATGTTCGAAAAAATGCCGAAAATAGTTGGCGGACGCTACGGATTATCATCAAAAGAATTTACACCGGCTATGGTTAAAGCCGTTTATGATAATATTAAATCTGATGCTCCGAAAAATCATTTTACAATTGGTATTAATGATGACGTTACAAATACTAGTTTAGAATATGATCCAAACTTTATTATTGAAGCTGACGAAGTTTCAAGATGTATGTTCTTCGGATTGGGAGCAGACGGTACAGTTGGTGCGAACAAAAACTCAATCAAAATTATTGGTGAAGAAACAGATAACTACGCACAAGGTTATTTTGTTTATGACTCTAAAAAATCCGGCTCCACAACAGTTTCTCACTTACGTTTCGGTCCAAATCCAATAAAATCAACATATTTAATTCAAACAGCTAATTTCATCGGCTGCCACCAATTCGGATTATTAGAAAAATTCGATGTATTGGGCAAAATAGTTGAAGGTGGTACTTTCTTATTAAACAGTACTTATGGGCCAGACGAAGTTTGGAATAAAATTCCTAAAAAAGTACAAGAACAGATTATTGAAAAGAAATTAAACTTCTACGTAATTGATGGTTATTCAGTTGGTAAACAAACAGGCATGGGATCAAGAATCAATACAATCATGCAGACATGTTTCTTTGCAATCTCAGGAATACTTGAAAAAGAAGAAGCAATAAATAAGATAAAAGAAGCGATTCAAAAGACTTACGGCGCGAAAGGTGAAGAAATAGTTAAAAAGAATTTCAACGCTGTTGACCAAACATTAGCTAATTTACATCAAGTTGAAGTTCCTGCTGATGCAACAAGCACAATCGAAATTCCTCCGATAGTTTCTGACGAAGCTCCTGAATATGTAAAAGATGTATTAGCAAGATTGATGGAAGGTAAAGGCGATGATGTTTCAGTTAGCCAAATGCCTGAAGATGGAACATTCCCGGCTGCTACTACTCAATGGGAAAAAAGAAATATCGCGCTTGAAGTTCCTGCTTGGGATCCTGAAACATGTATCCAGTGTGGTAAATGTGCTATGGTTTGTCCTCATGCTACAATCAGAATTAAAGTATACGATGAAGAATTAACAAAGAATGCTCCCGAAACATTCAAATGGACAAAAGCTAAAGGTAAAGAATTCGACGGCAAAGCTTACACAATTCAAGTTGCTGCAGAAGACTGTACAGGCTGCGCGATTTGTTATGAAGTGTGTCCAGCTAAGAATAAGAAAGAAACAAGGTTACGTGCTCTTAACATGGTAGAACAATTGCCAATTAGAGCTCAGGAAAAAGAAAATTATAAATTCTTCCTTGATATTCCTGAGTATGACAGAACTGCTGTTAACATGGGAACAGTTAAAGGAAGTCAATTATTACAACCATTATTTGAATATAGCGGTGCATGCTCCGGTTGTGGTGAAACACCTTATGTTAAATTAGTATCACAATTATTTGGTGACAGAACAATTGTGGCAAACGCAACTGGTTGTTCATCAATTTATGGTGGTAACTTACCAACTACACCTTGGGCCAAAGACCAAAACGGTCGCGGACCGGCATGGTCAAATTCATTATTTGAAGATAACGCTGAATTTGGTTTCGGTATGAGATTGTCAATCGACAAACATGCTGAATTAGCTTCTGAATTATTAACAAAATTAGCTGGTGAAGTTGGTCAAGATTTAGTAGACGGAATCTTAAATAACGAACAAAAAACTGAAGCTGACATCCAAGAACAAAGAGAAAAAGTTGACGCGTTGAAAGCAAAATTAGCAGAAATGGATTCAACAAATGCTAAGTTACTTCTTTCAGAAGCTGACTATTTAGTTAAAAAATCTGTTTGGATTATGGGCGGTGACGGATGGGCTTATGACATCGGTTACGGTGGTCTTGATCACGTTATGGCATCAGGCAAAAATGTAAATATTCTTGTACTTGATACTGAAGTTTACTCAAACACTGGTGGCCAATGTTCAAAAGCTACCGGAATGGGTGCAGTTGCTAAATTTGCTGCCGGCGGTAAACCAACAGGTAAAAAAGATCTTTCAATGATGGCTATGAATTACGGAAACGTATATGTAGCAAAAATTGCAATGGGTTCAAACGATACTCAAACAATCAAGGCGATTCTTGAAGCTGAAGCTTATGAT
>JANQIV010000233.1 GCA_028282005.1 Melioribacteraceae bacterium
AAATTTGTACCAAATGCACCCGGAGCAACTGTTCTAACTTTGATGCCTAGCCCTTTATACTCAAGCGCCATCGCGTGTGATAACCCTTCAACCGCAAATTTTGTTGAAGAATAAATTGAAGATGTCGGAGCACCAATAAAACCGCCTACGGAAGTAACATTAATTATTGCTCCATTCCCTTGTTTTCTCATAAGCGGAAGAACTTCGCGTGTAACTCTCATTAAACCGAAAACATTTGTTTCGTACATGTCGTAAATTGTTTCTTCGCTAAATTGCTCAAATAAAGCATGCCCACCATATCCGGCATTATTAACCAATGCATCAATTGTTCCAAACTCATCAATTCCTTTCTGAATGGCAGATTTTACTGAGTCAATATCTTTTACATCTAATCTTATAACTATTGTATTTGGAAGTTGTTTTAGTTCTGTTTCTTTTTCCGGAGAACGCATAGTTGCGATAACATTCCATCCTTTTTCACTAAAGAGTTTTGCGGTTAGTTTACCAAATCCTGATGAACATCCTGTGATTAATACTGTTTGTGCCATTTTCGACTCCTTTGTTGTTTATTAGAATTTTCACAACAAAGTTACATCTTGCAAGGGAGGGCTACTGAATACAAATTACTGATTTGATGATACATTTTACAGATGTGAAGGAATTTTAAGAGAAGTGAGTTGATTTTTGTCATTTCTAAGAAGTGCAATGACTGAGAAATCTTTAATTTCAGATTTCTCACCCAACTGAAGTTGGATTCGAAATGACATTCTGCTAAAATTCTTTTATTTCCACCAGTTCAAAAAACAATTGCTCGTGATGGAAGTATTCGTGAATTATATCAACCGACATTCTCTGCCCAGGCCAAGCAAGTAAAGGTTTAGCTTCGTCTTTTTTAAGCCACTGAAATTCGGAGTGTTCTTCTGATAGAATCACTTCCCTGCTATCTACCAAAGCAGCAAAAACCGGGACCGAAAAAACTTTATCACGTTGGGGCGAGTAAAAGGAATTTACATTTGGAACTACCCACAATTTTTGAGGAGATAACCCGGTTTCTTCTTTTATTTCACGCACAGCGGTTTCGTAGATTTTCTCGCCATCGTCTATTCTACCAGTAACCATTTGCCAAAGGTTTGGATAATTTTCTTCCGGTGATCTTTTCAGCAAAAGAAATTCAATATCATTTTCTATTTTTCTAATTATATGTGCTTCAACAAAGAGTGAATTGTTTGACATAATTTCCCTTTTTATCTTGAGTAAACTCACCTCGACAGGCTCGGTGTGACTTTTCCAATTTTTCAGATTACATTCAATGTCAGTCTGAGAGTTCGACAAGCTCAGTCGAACTCTCGTCGAAGACTAAAAAAACGCACGCGCTTCTGCACGCATCGTGTGAATTACTTTGCTTTGGCCAAGTTGCCGTGCTGAATAATTAAATGATGTCTGCAAATTACCGGAAATCCGGTAATCAAAATCTACTCTTGCAAAATAATTCTTGCCGATTGAATTTCCTCTTAAAATTTCGAAAGGAATAAAATTATCGCTGTTGGTTGTAATCTCTCTTCTTTCAAGTTCAACTTTGAATCTACCTCTATTTGAAAACGAAAGTATCCCGCTTATTGTCTGCGAGTTGCTTTCAATGTCTGTTGGAGTTTCCGGGAAATTGTCTGTACTGTTTTCAACTGAAAACTTAAATCCAAATTCAAGATTTCTTTCAGGTCGATATGAAAAATCAGAAACTACTTCGGTTCCAGTTATCTCTCGTGATCTCGTTGGGTTACCTTCGGAAATCATATTATCGGTTTTAATAATCACATCAGTTTGATTGTTTATTTCTTTAACCATTCTGAATTTTATACGCACACCCTGCTCACGGAAATAGCCTTTTTCGGTTCCCGCTGCAAATTGGTTTAAACTTCTGCGTTGAGTAAATCTGTACCGGAAAGATAATTCACGTTTATTCTTAAAAATATGTAAATCTTGCTGAAGAAAATTTGTACCGCGCACAGTTGTCGAGTCATTTAAGAAGCTTCCAAAATTTAGGAGATAGATTTTGCTTACATCTTTTTCCCTGCTGTTTTCTTCTACTCGCCAAAAGGTTTCAGTTGAAAGCGGTTTTAATATCGAGCTCCAAAAATCTTTTCCTTTTATCAACTTTTTGGCATCAATTCGCCAGCGTGTGTTCAACCGTAAATCTATCACAGGAAATAATTCATCTGTCGGAATTGTTGTCGCGATGAAATCCCCTTCGAACTGTGTGAGTTCAAACTCTTCTTCATTTGTGATGCCGTCATTGTTTAAGTCACCGAGGTAAATATAGTTTCCGGTTCCTTGCTCAACTTTAATGAATACTCTTTCCAACTTTGCAGTCCGCTGAGTTGATGCCTCGTAAAAAAGGCTGCCGTCAAGTGCCCGTTTCCAAAAATCAAATCTCGACTGAGAACGTATCAGCACTGTCTCATTATCGAGTGATCCCATTTCTTTAAATTTGTCAGTAAACTTTTTATTGCGGAATGCCAAGCTCCACTGCGTTTTAACTTCTCGGATTCCATTGTAAGAAAAATTCAAACTCTGTGTTACGGCATCAGATTCTTGTTCAATCTTCCCGGCTATTGGGATTGATTCTTCTCTGAAAGAATATTTTGCGGATACAGAAATTCCCGAAGCAGTATTGTAGCCTATAAATGGAGCAACTTCCAAATATTTTAGACTAGTTTGCAAAAGTGAATCTGTATTGTCGAAATTGTCTTTTCTATCTTCATGTAAAAACTCTACACCGGGACTAAAATTATCTACCGTAAATTTCACATTTGCATTTTGTCTAATCCAATCCGTGTTTAGCGAGTTATTCTCGGTATTCACCAAATCAAAATTATAAGTCAGATCAACTAAATTTTCTTTGTTCAATTTCACGTTGCTTAAAAACCTATCAGACTTAAACGAATCTCCTTTTGAGAGAAAACCGTATTGCGAATTGATGTTTAATTCTTCTACCGGACTAACGGTCAATCCGATTTCCCTTAGCTCTTCATCTGCATTTATGTTTTGGTCAATGTTGTAATAACGGTCAAATTCAGCTTCATCTATTCTGTCCAAAGTTGTGAATTCACTTTGCTTGAAACGGTCTTTATAATTCAGTCCAATCTTACCAAGGTTCAAACTGCCAAGTTTTATTTCTCTCGGTTTTATATTCAAAGTAATATTGCGGGCGTAACCTAAATTATCATCTCCATCCAAATCTGAAAAATTATTTTTGTCCCATGAACTTCCAGCTAATTCAATATTCAAATTCACATTTTCAAACGGAGTAGACTCAATAAATAGATTTGTCATTTGACGCATTTCGGGAAGCGGCAAAAACTTAACCGGCAAATATGAACCTTGTCCGATTCCGACAAAAAGATAATTACCCAAACTAATTTGGGTGTAATCACCTTCGCCTTGCCCAACAAAGCTAAAAACAACGTTGTAAAGCGAATTTGGAGCACCGGGATCATAAATGTAATAAACAAATTGGTCTCCATTTACCACTGTATCTACTTTTGTGTAACTGCCGGTTATTTGTCCGAGGCTGTCTGGCATTGCTAAACTTGCACCATCAACCGCAGCTTTATTTCTGTCATCGCCTGCGTTTTCAAGTATTTCACGTTCCTCGTCAGAAAGCAAAATATCAATTGGTGAACCTTCGTCATCCCCTTCACGAATGTATCCAAATTTCACTTTCAATCGATCATTAAAAATTGAAGTCTTGTAATTTGCCGCAAAAAAGTTTCGCTGATATTGCCGTTCGGTGTATTCAAAATCAACAACAATTCTGCTGGCAGAAGTTATCAAACGGTTCGGCGTAAAAGTGATTTCTGCGTTTGCGTATTCGATAGTATAATCTTTGTTTTCCCCGCGTGTTAATTCTTGTCCATCCAAAAACACTTTTTCGCTACCGGCAATTACGATTATATTCCTTTCATTATTTCTTCCGAGTAATCTGTACGGGCCTTGATTGCCGTCCTGCCCATTGAATTGGTTGGTATTAAACTTACCGCGAGAGCTGGCTATGGCTAATATTCCGTTGTTGTTTTCAAATAGGAATTCACCTTTCAAACCTTGCAGTTTCCGGTCGATCAATCCGAACTCACCAATGCGTTCATTGATTGTGTAATCGCCGAAAGTACCGACGGCATTTTTATGTTTCACTTCAATAAAAACTTTGTCCAGTTCTTCGAGTGTTTCAGTGTTACCTTCAGGCTGAATCGGAGTGTTTTCATCGGTCAAGGCGGCAACAATTTCAATATCTTCCGATAATCTTCCGGAAAGCTCAAGCCGCAGTCCACTCTCAACAGAAAAATCTTTGTTTGTGCCGACAGTAAAACCGCGCAGAATAGTACCGCTCCGTTTAATGTTACTCCCGAAAATTGATTCCGGTGTGAATGCGGAGCTTTCGTTTCTAACGACACGGATCGAATCATTTGTGCCGCTATCAAACCTGCGCACAAGACTCCGCTTTTTGTATTCCTTTTTCAGCCCGGTCAAGATCATTTCGTAAGTGAAATAAATTGTGTCGAATAAAGAATACTCAAGGCTGTCACTCAATTCAAAATAGCCTTCGCGGTAGAAAATGCTGTAATAACCAGCTTTTAAATTTTTGCTACCGACAATTATTTTTTCAGATAACGGCAAAACACTTACTGATTTGAACGGATAAAAATTATTGAGATTAGGCAAAAGAGTGTCCGTTTTTGTAACTGTCGGGAATTGCGTCTGAGCATTAAAAGCAGAGCTTAAAAGAAGAAGAATTACAAATAGCCGTTTGATATAATTGAAAACACTCTCAAAATGATTTCTTGTCATTTCGAATCCCGCTTGCGGGATGAGAAATCTCAAACCTTTATTAAATAAAGAGATTCTCACGTCGCTTCGCTCCTCAGAATGACAAATTTGAATTGAGAAATGATTTTCGACAACAAATATTTTTTTGCTTGAGCGTAAGCAAGAGATTTCTCACACTCACTCTGTTCGGTTCGAAATGACAAATGATGGTTCTGAGTTAACTTGAACAGTCGTCGGGGACCATTCCCCGACGAAAAAAACTTTTGAATGCTGCAGAGCCCCCAAAAAGGCTTCTCAGTCAAGAAGTTGTTCTTGACTGCTGATAAAAAATAGTTTTTGGGCTTAATTGCAAACAAATAGGTCTGACTTAGTTTATTGTTAAAACAAAACTAACCGCTAAATGTTTCTATTTCAAGGGGAAAGTAGTGTATTTTATATCAGCTAATTTTCTAATTGATATTTCATCTGCAATAATACAAATCTCAATGCATTGAATCTTAATCAACAATTTACTACAATTAGAATAACTTTTATTGATAATCAAGACTATGATTAAATTCTTCCCATTTTTTATGATTCTTGTAATAGTTTCATTAAATTGCTCAAAAAAAACCCGGTAAAACCTTTCGCAGCAGCAAGCATTTTTTGTAATTGATTCTCTGGCTGTTGAAATTACTTATGTTAATACTTGGACGGTGGTAGATTGGCAACCTACTGATCTCGGACGAAAATTTAGATATGAAAAAGAATATTCGAGTGATTCGTTACTAGCACCAAATACAGTTATTAATTATGAATTATGGTATTCAGCAGATACATCCGGTCAACTAGTAAGTAGCAATTTTCTTTTGGAATCAAGCACTGCTGTAAAATATTCAAATAAGCATATTCAACAAAACGAATAAGTCACTCATACCTTAATGCTTCAATTGGGTCAAGGTTTGCAGCTTTGTATGCCGGGTAAGTACCAAATGAAATACCAACTATGATACACAAAAGTACGCCAACAATTACCCAATCAATCGGGACATTTACAGATGCATTAAGTAAGGAACCGGCCATGTTACCAGCTACCAATCCCAACACAATTCCAAGCAAACCACCAAACTGGCATAGAATTACAGCTTCCGTTAAAAACTGAATTAACACACTTCTTTTCTTTGCGCCCACAGCCTTTCGTATTCCTATCTCTTTTGTTCTTTCAGTAACAGAGACGAGCATTATATTCATAATTCCAACTCCGGCAGCAAGCAACGCAATAGCTGCAATTACCAAAGCACCAATTCTGACACCTTCCGTGATATCATTTATTTGTCGCAGAACTGAATCGTTTGAAAAAATACCGAAGTCGTTTGGATCACCCGGCTCAACTTTACGGATTGTGCGCATCGCACCAATGCATTTTTCTAAAACATCATCATAATCTGCCCGGCTTTGTGTTGTTACTGTAATGTTCACACTTCTGAATCTTTTTCCGTAAGCACTTTGAAAAGCGGTGATAGGCGCAACTGTAAAGTTATCCTGGCTTTGCCCGAACATTGCACCTTGTTTTTCAAGTACGCCAATAACAGTGTATTTTTTATTATCAATTTTTACTTCCTGCCCCAAAGGATCAGCGTTATCAAATAATGGTTCGGCAACATCTGCACCAAGCACGATTACGCGCTCGTATCTTGCAATTTCGCTTTCAGTAAATTCTCTACCTTTATCAATTACCCATTTATTATTTGGGAAAGCCTCCGGTGTACATCCGCAAAGCCAAACATTTGGATTAGTTTCTTCCCCGCCAAACTGAACAACTCTTCCGAAATTCCACATTTCAGCACCAATTGCTTTTGCGTCCGGCACCATTTCTTTTAATCGATAATATTCTTCAAGAGTTATATCTTTTCTATTTCTAAACCTATTTCTATTACCGGGTCCTCCGCCGACAACAACATCCCACTTTTGAATTTGAAATGTATTTTTGCCAAGCTGCGATACACCTTCTTCAATGCTGGTTTGCAGCATTCTAATTACCGTGCTAATTGAAATGATTGAAAAGATTCCGACTACAATTCCGAGAATGGTTAAAGATGAGCGAAGTTTATTTGTTCTCAAAGAATCAAAAGCGACTTTGATTATTTCCATTTTCTCCCCCAAGTAATGGATACCAACATCGTTTTATGTTTTATAAAAAAAGCAGCACTAGGCTGCATTCAAATTTTTACTCGTATCTCAGTGATTCAATAGGGTCAAGGTTTGAAGCTTTATAAGCAGGGTAAGTACCGAATGAAACTCCGATTAGCACACAAAGTGAAACACCGATCATTATCCAGTCAAATGGAACTACAGCATTAAATTCCAGCATTGATCCCAGCACATTTCCGGTAACAACGCCTAAAATAATTCCAACTATTCCACCGATTAAACAAAGCGTAATACTTTCAACAAGGAATTGGAATAATATATTTTTCTTTCTCGCACCAATTGCTTTTCTGATTCCGATTTCTTTTGTCCGTTCGGTAACCGACACCAGCATGATATTCATAATACCAATACCGGCCGCAAGTAACGCGATTCCGCTAATTACAAAACTGCCTATTCTAAAACCGGCAGTAATATCATTAATTTGTCTCAACATATTTTCGTTAGAACGAATGCTAAAATCGTTTTCTTCACCAGGAGGTACTTTTCTAATCGTTCTAAAAAAACCTTCAGATGTTTCGATCAGATCATCATACCCTGCTTTGTCAAATGACTGAATCGTAATATTTACACTTCTGTTTCTTTTTCCAAAGAATGACTGCCAAGTTGAAATCGGTACTATCGCAAAATTATCCTGGCTTTGTCCGAAAACATCACCCTGGCTTTCAAGTACACCTATTACAGTAAGTTTGTGGTTATCCATCCAAACTTCCTGTCCAATAGGATCAATAAACTCAAAAAGTTTTTCAGCAATATCGGAACCAAGAACTACTACTTTTTCAACGCTATTAATTTCTTTATAGCCAAATTCCCGACCGGTGTCAATATTCCAATTATTGTTTGGGAATGCTTCAGGTGTAGAACCGCAAACACTTATATTTGGGTTAGTTTCTTCCCTTCTATATTTAAAACGAACTCCAAAATTCCATTGTTCTCCGCCAACATATTTGGCTGTTCCGTCTAATTTATCTCTAAGTTTATAATACTCTTCAACAGTGATATCTCTTCTATTTCTAATTTTCGCTCTTTCTTCTGGACTACCGGTTCTAACCGAGGGCCACTTTTGTAACTGGAAAGTATTTTTTCCAAGAGCTGAAACCCCTTCTTCAATGCTAGTTTGCATCATTGAAATTACGGTACTGATAGAAATGATAGAAAAGATACCTACAATAATGCCCAAAATAGTGAGTGTTGAACGCATTTTATTTGCATGCAATGCTGACATTGCAACTTTTATAATTTCCCAAATTAACATTATTCATACCTCAATGAATCTACAGGATCAAGTTTTGAAGCCGTATATGCCGGAGCAAAACCTGAGATGAGTCCGGTAAACAGCGAAATAACTATAGCTAAAAATACAGCATCAATTTGAATTGAAGTCGGCAGGAATCTATCAATGATAATGCTTGTAACAACAGCTATTCCTAATCCAATCAATCCACCCATTAAACAAATCGTAGCTGCTTCCGATAAAAATTGTCCGAGTATTGCTCTTCTTTTTGCGCCGATAGCTTTTCTGATGCCAATCTCTCTGGTTCTTTCTTTTACAGAAACAAACATGATGTTCATAATTCCGATTGCACCAACAAATAATGACAACCCGGTAATAAATAATCCGGCAATCTGAATTACACCAACTGTTTGATTTATTTCATTCAACAAACCTTCCTGCTGATTAATTGAAAAATCATTAATCTCATCATAAGTTAAACCTCTGACTCTACGCATTAGGCCAATTGCTTCTTCTTTCACTTCTTCTACCGCAATACTGTTTTCGGCTCTCACATTTATTGTAATGCTTCTAAATGATTCTCTCTGCAAATACTTAAACATAAATTCAATTGGAAGGTATACTTGATTATCCGGATTCCAATTACCCATTACCCAACTTCCCTGTTCTTCGAGCACACCAACAACTTTTAGTTTATGCCCTTTAACTTTTACCGTGCTACCAAGCGCTCCGCCATTTGGGAAAAGATTTTCCGCAATATCCCAACCTAAAACTATTACAGCCCTTCCACCATTGCTTTCAAGTTCATTGAAAAATCTCCCTTCAGCAAAAGAAAGATTTGTTGTTTCAATGTAATCGTTGGTAGTGCCTTGTATATTTATAAACTCAACGGTTCTATCTCTTTGTTTTACTGTCTGGGAAGTCCACATAGATGGAGCTACAGCAACCGGTAATTGAGCTGCATCTTTGTAAGCCCTAAAATCATCCATATCGATGTTTCGTCTATTCCTCAACTCCCACCAAGGAGTATCGTTATTGAACCATTCCCATTTATCAATATATATATTATCAGAACCAAGAGAAGCAACACCATCTTGAAAAGCAATGTCAATACCTTTAATAGCTGTAGACATCGTAATTACGGCCCAAATTCCGATGATAATACCAAGAGTGGTTAAAACCGATCTTGCTTTATTTGCAAAAATCGCTTTAAGTGAAATTATAACTCCTTCTTTCAATTCAAAAAGAAAGCGTGACATGTTTACCTCAAATTTATATTAAGCTACTGCTTCCCTCTTTTGGGGAACATAACGTTTCTCAACATGCTCGTCAGCTGCAATAAATCCGTCTTTTAGCCTTATAATTCTAGCAGCATGTTCGGCTATATATTCTTCATGTGTTACCAATATTATAGTGTTACCTTGCTGATGAATTTCATTAAACAAGTACATTATATCTTCACCGGTTTTAGAGTCAAGGTTACCGGTAGGTTCGTCAGCTAAGATAATTGAAGGCCTTGTAACAAGCGCTCTGGCGATTGCAACTCTTTGCCTTTGTCCACCGGAAAGTTCGTTTGGCTTATGATGAATTCTATCTTCAAGCCCAACATCAATTAGTGATTGCCTTGCTCTTTCTTTTCTTTCATGAGAAGGAACGCCAGCATAAATTAGCGGAAGCTCAACATTATGCAAAGCATCTGATCTTGGTAACAAGTTAAACGTCTGAAATACAAAACCAATTTTTTGATTTCTAATATTTGCAAGATCATTGTCTTCCATTTCACTTACATTTTCGCCTTCAAAATCATATAGTCCCTTAGTAGGTGTATCCAGGCAACCAAGAATATTCATCAATGTTGATTTACCGGAACCTGAAGGCCCCATTATTGCCACGTATTCGTTTTTGTCAATCGTAAGAGATACATCTGCAAGAGCGTGTACTTCCTCAGTCCCAACCTGGTAAATCTTTGCGATGTGTTCTATTTTAATTAAGTTCATATTTCCTTTACCCCGTTAGTTATTCATTATTGTCAGCAAGGTTTTTGTTTTTATCATCACCTTTATCTTGAATAACTACAGTAGAGCTGTCTGAAAGCTCTTTAGAAATAGCACGGTAAGGCCCGCTTACTACTTTCTCGCTTCCGGATAAACCGCTAATAATTTCGATATATGTATCATCACTGATACCTGTCTTCACTTCAATTTGTTTAGCAACCTGGTCTTCAATTACAAATACAACTTCTTTCGGATCATTTCTTTTACGTTTACCGCCATTGTTGTTCCCTTCTTCCTCATCATCTTCCTTCTTTTCTATTCTGGCAGTCACACTTTGAATCGGCACTGAAAGCACATCAACTTTTGTTTCAGTTTCAACATCGGCATCGCAAGACATTCCCGGCCTGATTTTTTCATCTTTGTCTGTCAATAAAATTTTCACTTCAAAATTCACAACTTCGTCTTGAGTACCAAGTCCGGTAGTAATGGCACTGTTGCCAATTTGAGAAACTTGGCCTTTGAAGATTTTATCACCGAATGCATCTATTTCAATGTTTGCAATGTCGTCTACAGAAATCAATACGATATCATTTTCATCAACTTCTACAATAGCTTCCATTTGTGATAAATCTGAAACCGTAAGCATGTGTGTACCTTGACTAAAACTACTGCCCAAAACACGTTCACTTAATTCAACATGGAGTTCAGTAACAGTTCCGTCCATAGGTGCATAAATTGTTGTTTTAGCTAGTTGTTCTTCTGCTTCTTTTAATCCTTCCTTTGCTTGAAGTACAGATGCTAGGTTTGATTCGTATGTTCCTTTGCTTTGCAAATACCCGGCTTTAGAAGCATCAATTTCAGCTTGACTTGATAATTTTTTTTCAAATAAGCCTTGTACCCTTTTATATTCTGCATCGAGTTTATCAAGATTAGCCTTGCTGATATCCAAATTAGCTTCTGCAGACTGTAAACTTGCACGCGCTCTGTTTCTTTGCGCAACGTAAATATCAGGTTTTATTTGAACTAATAATTGACCTTTATTAACAAAGTCACCTTCTTCAACCGGGAGGTTAACAATCTCACCTGTTATTTCCGGCCTAAGCACAACTTTTTCTACAGGTTGAATTTTACCTGTTGCTGAAACAACTTGTGTTATAGTTCTAGCTTCAACATCTTCTGTTTGAACAGAAATTATCACTTCTTTGTCGCTACCCATTACTACTAATGCAACAACTATTCCCAATAAAATAATTATCCCACCGAAAATAAAAAGTTTCTTTTTGGATTTTTTCTTTCCGTTAGCCATTGAAAAAATTCCCCCTCGTTTTATTCGTATTTATTACTTTCCAACTTACCCAATGTATTTAACAGCTTATCTTTCGTTCTGTAAAACTCGAAAGTAGCATTGATTTTATTGCTCTGTGCTTGTGTCAAGTCTCTGTCAGACTGCAGCACGTCAAGAATAGTACCCGCCCCTAAATTATATCTTTCAAAATTGATTCTTCTGTTTTCTTCAGCAGATTGAAGATTTTTTGTTGCCACATCCAAATTCTTTTTAGCTGCTTCAAAATCTAAATAGTCTTGTTTCACTTCAATTTTAATTTGTCGTTCTAATGATGATAAATTTTCTTCAGCATTTTTTACTGATATTTGTGCTAATTGGATAGAATTATCAATATTAAAATTAGAGAATATTGGCAAACTGAGTGATAATCCAAAACCATAAGATCTTGTATCAAAAAGGTTATCAACTTTTGAAGCATCAGTTCCAAATGAAAAACTACTCGATAACCTAGGGAAAATTCCTCCCCTTGCTACTGAGACACCGCTTTGAGCACTCGATACTGAAAACAATTGGCTATGATAATCTTTCCTATTTTCCAAAGCAGATGAAACCATTGCTTCTACTGACGAAAACTCATTATCGAAAGTAGCGGTGTTAATTACTACATTATCTTCAGTCGGGTTAACGTATTCATAATCTTTTAAAACATCCATTGCAAGAAAGTTAAGTAAATTACTTTTTGAATCTTCCAAATTATTTTGCTCTCTAATTAAAGCTAATTCAGCATTTCCTAATTGAACTTGCTGTGTATATACATCAGCAATTGCAACTGATCCTAATCTATTTCTTTCCTGAACTTGCTCCAAAAACTTTTGGTTGAATTCTACATTATCTTCTCTAACTTTAACTAACTTTTCAAAGTTCAATACAGCATAATACAATTCAATCGTTTGATAAATAATATCTTCTTTTTGCCTTTCCAAATTTAGCTTAGCTGACTCTAAATCATCTTTTCTTCTAGCAATATTCGCCCAATTTGAAAGTCCATCAAATAAAACCCAACTGCTATTTGCATTAACAGAGTAAGTTTCTGAATCCTGAGATTTTGGAGGAGTCACGACACGACCCAACTCGTCGGTAAATGATTGAGCATTTTCATTTTCGAATCTAGACCAACTAAAAGAACTGGAGACATTTAAGTTTGGTAATAGATCACCATAAGCACTTTTTAGATTCGATTCTGATCCAATCAAATTGTTTTTACTGACTATTAAATTTGAATTTCTTTGCAGTGCTATTTTGATAGCTTCTTCGAGAGTTAATTTCTGTTGAGGAAATACCATAGCGGGCAATAACAGAAGAACTAGAAATAAGTATTTTTTCATTTTTACTCCTATATATACAATCATGAATTTTATCGAACAACCGGTTTTTTGACGTTATTGAGATCGAAAAAGTTACAGTAAAAGGTTATTTTTTAATCAAATAGTTTAATCGTGAGGAATTGATTAACTAATGTACAAATATTTAGACATCGGATGGAAGAAAAATATTTCAACCTGTCGATTAAATCTGTTGAATTGCTAAATGTTATTATCTTTTATTTTCATCATATACTCAAATGCCTCTTCATAGTTATTACCTATCTCGCCTTCAAGTATTGCCTTTATATTGCACGTAATCAATCTCGAAAGCTATAATGTTACTTTCATAAATTGGTTAAATAATGAACATACTTTTTATAGTACTATTTAGTAAAAAATTATTTTCTATTTTTAATTCTCACATTATTGTTTCCACTGAGAGTCAGAATTAAACTTACTTGTTAATCATAAAGGCCATCACGATGACAGCCTTTATAACAACAAAAACCGCTAAAAAGAATAATCTTTTTCTAAATCTTCATTTAATTGTTAATACTATTTGAGCAATAACATTTTTTTAGTGGCAGTGAAATCCCCAGCTCTCATTACATAAAAGTAAATACCACTAGGTAAATTTGAAGCATTAAAATCAACACTATAAGAACCAGCTGACTGATTTTGATTTACCAAAACAGAAACTTCTTTGCCAATAGAATTATATACTTTTACGGATACAAACTCTGCTTCTTTTAGCTGATAATTTATCTTAGTAGAAGGATTAAACGGATTTGGCCGATTTTGATTTAGTAAAAAGTTCTTCACTTCTTTGTTTATCGCTAATTCATCATTTCCAAAGTTTGCAACTGGATCAATAGGGCCATCTTGATAATAAACAGTTTTTGATGCGCTTTCAGTTTGAGTGCCTGAAACTACTGTTAGCCCAACCAAAATATCCGTTTCTGAACCTCCCATACCTATATTAACAGAGCTTGAATGAGAAACAACATGACCATTTCTTTTCCATGTATAGGAATAACTACCTGTACCACCTGATACATTAGCTGAGAATGTGCCACTCTCTTTAAATCCCATATGAGATGGACCTGATATTGAGACTGTTAAAGTTGGAGGAGGTGGTGGTGGATCTTCTTGTGTAACTGTAATAATATGATTTTCAGTATCTAGAGTATTGCCTGCTAAGTTTCTTAATACAAAATATAAGTTATATTGCCCCGGCTCAGTAGCGCTAAAAACTATATGGTTTGGATTGCCATATGAAGAAATTAGGCTACCATCAAAAAAAACAAAAAGGTCTGAAGAAGTGTTAGGTTCACAATCGTAATAAAAAACAGTAGCAGTTCCGGAAACATGACTTTGACCATATGGAATTTCTAAGTTAGTATTATGCACTTGCACTGAAATACTTGTGTAATCTGACCCGAATCCGCAACTTTGTGATAGATTGATGTTATTAAAAAGAAAGAAACAAAATAATAATTTTAATATAATTTTCATTTTTAACTCCTATCTTTTAAAAATATTATTGTAAATTTTTAATTTTTCTAATTATTTTTTTTGC
>JANQIV010000075.1 GCA_028282005.1 Melioribacteraceae bacterium
CCAAAAGTATCAATTGAAATATTGGGGCAAATAAAACAAGTACCCTCATCTTAGGACCGCGCTTGAATTGAATAAATTCTTTTTTGATTATGTGTAAAATCGTTCGCATGATTTTAGAATAGAACACGGATCATCATGATTTTCATGATCTTCGCTGATTTAAATCATAATTAATCATGACCATCATAATAATCAGTGTTCCATTATTCTTTCTCCTTAATTCTTTTGTTAACAACAACCGCCAATCCCAAAAACGCAAAAGTAAATACCAGCATGTAAATCCACTGCTGCCAAAAAGCTTGTAAGCCTACACCTCTTAATATTATTGCTCTTATTGCACTTATAAAAAACTTTGCCGGGGTAATATTTGTAAATACCTGTATTATCCATGGCATATTTTCAATAGCAAAAATAAAACCGGATAACAGTAATGAAGGAAGAAGCGTGGCAAATACTGCTGCCGTAAAGGCTACTTGCTGTGAATCCGCAACTACAGAAATAAATATTCCAAGGCTTGTTGAAGCCATAAGAAAAATAAAAGTAGTTATAAACAAAAGTAAATAATCACCTTTTATTACCACATCAAATAAGATGTAGCCTGCAACCAAAATTAATGCTCCATTGATTAGAGCTAATATCAAATAGGGAAAAGTTTTACCTAGTAATAATTCAATTGTATTTAACGATGAAACATTGATCTGTTCAATTGTTCCCCTTTCTTTTTCTCTTACAAGTGATAACGAAACAGTAACGGCAGCCGTAACAATGAGAATCATTGCTATTAATCCCGGCACTAAAAATTTGGATGACTTCAATTCCGGGTTAAACCAAAACCGTGATTCTAATTTTACCGGTTCGTAATTATCAATGCCATTTACGGCTAAGATATCCGATTGAATTCTATTATTGAAAAACCTTGTAGCAGATTCAACATAACTTTTTATTAAACTGGCAGTATTGCCATCAACTCCGTCAACTAAAAACTGTACTTTTGATTCTTGATCTGAATAAAACTTTTTTGAAAAGTCTGTTGGAATAACGAGTACTACTTGAGCCAGTTTTTTATCTAATGAATTTTTAATTTGATTTTCGTTTACCAAATAATCGGCAAGATCAAAAGTTGGAGTACTTAAAAAGGAATTTGTAAATTTTCTACTTAACTCGGATTTATCCTGATCATAAATTGATAATTGAATTTTCTCAACGTCAAAGTTTACTGCATACCCGAAAATTATTAAAAGAAACAATGGAAAGAAAAATATTACAAAAAGCATCCGTGTATCGCGTGACAACTGCTTTATTTCTTTCTTAGCTATGGCTTTTATTCTTTTAATCATCGGTTATATCTTTTTTCTAGTAAATGAATAAATACATCTTCAAGCGTTGGGGATATTTTATCAATTTTTCTCACTTCAAAAGAGTTATCTTTTTCAAGAAACGATTTTATTTGTGTTTGTTCTTTAATTGTTTCATTAACTATAATGTGAATGCTTGTACCAAAAATAGAAGTGTCAATTACAAAACTTTGTTTTTCCAGTAATTCAAGGACATCAATTATGTTGCTGCATTCAATTTCATAAATATCGTAAGGCAGGTATTTGTCTTTTAATTCTTTAGCGTTTCCTTCTGCAATAAGTTTGCCTGCATCTATCAAAATTATGTTGTTGCAGTATTCAGCTTCCTCCAAATAATGAGTAGTAACAAGCACAGTAATTCCGTCGTCAGCAAGCTGGTTTATTAAATCCCAAAAACTTCTTCGGGATATAGGGTCAACACCGCTTGTAGGCTCATCTAAAAAGACTAATCCGGGCTGGTGAATAACAGCAGTACCCAATGCCAGCCTTTGTTTTATACCTCCGGGAAGTGATCCGG
>JANQIV010000099.1 GCA_028282005.1 Melioribacteraceae bacterium
ATTTACAATGTAATCGGGATTCCACTTGCAGCATTCGGATTGCTAAATCCAATGTTCGCCGCACTTGCAATGTCTTTCAGTTCTGTTTCAGTTGTTACAAATTCATTAAGATTACGAAAAGCAAAAATCTAAATTATTTTTTTGGGAGCCTTTCCAAAAATGAACTATTGCTTAACACTGCAAAGGTATCAATTTTTCTGAACTCATCAATATTATTCCTGTTCATGTAACTCATCGAACTTTTGAAACCATCTGAAATATTATTAATGATATTTTTCACAGCACCTTTATAAGATATCATCGTTTCTTCACCTTCAATAAACTCACCTTTCATTTTAACACCGAACGAAGCTGAGCCTCTGTATTTTTTCCAAAGCTGGTCGTTATATTTTATAACTTCTCCGGGGGCTTCTTTTGTGCCTGCAAGCATTCTTCCGAGCATTACTGCATCCGCACCAAGCGCAATAGCTTTTGCTATATCACCGGCACTTTTAATTCCGCCATCGGCGATCAATTCAATATTTAGATTTTGTTCTTTTCTTGTAAAGTATGTATTTAATAAAGAGGAAACCTGTCCAATACCGATACCGGTTTGAATTGAAGTAGTACAAACACTACCCCCGCCAATTCCGATTCTTACTGCATCTGCACCGGCATCTACTAATTGTTTTAATGTAGAACCGTGTGCAATATTACCAACTATAACTTTAATTGTGTATTTGTTTTTTATCTCTTCACATTTTTTTAGAACTGAGGAGTTATTCGCATTTGCCGTGTCGATACAAATTGTAAAACCTTTAGAGGCAAGTTTTTCAATCATTTCTTCACTTTCGTGTAAACTAATCGAAACAGCTTTGATTTTTGTTTCGTTATCACTTTCCAGAATTTCATTTAGAGAAGAATCAAATCTATTTACAATACCCAAGCAACCTAGGTCTGTCAATTCTTCACCCATTCTCACACCGGTAACTGAGTCCATCGGGCTCGACATAACCGGCAACTGAAATTCTTGTCCCAAAAAATTACATGTCGTATCACATTCTATTCTACTTTTTACCTGAGAAATTTCAAGCGGTATCAAACTAATATCATCGTAAGTCAAAGAAAGTGAATTGTTGTTCAGATCTTCTTTAGAATAGATTTTCATATTTTCCCCTAAATTGCTTTAGATTCATTAAATAATAGAGCAAAATTTAATCAAATCTATGGCAATATTCAGCAGGGGAAAATATTTCCTTTGTTAATTGTGTGTTATATTAAGTTGAGTTTTTAAGTCAACATTTTTCGATTTTCTCTTTGACCATAAATACATTACATAAACTGACGCTGCTAAAATTGGAATGATCAGCACACTGCCTTCCGGACCGAATTCACCTCCCGTTAGCCAACCCGGCCCGTTAGCTGTATGCAAAATTAATGTTGCAGATTTATGACCACTTGCTGCGTAACCAAAGATCGGGCCTTGAAAGAAATTCCAGCCGATGTGCATTCCAAATGAAAGCCACAATTGCTTGGTAGCCAGATAACCATATATGCGAAGAAATCCAAAGAGCACAATAATTCCGGTTGAAAGCAGAGTTGCATTTGGATTCATTGAATGAACAATTCCGTAAATTATGCAAGAAACGAGAACCGCTATTTTTAATCCCATTCCTTCAATCATGTTTTGTAAAAGATAACCGCGGAAAACTAATTCTTCCCACCAACTAACAATTATATCCATTAGTAAAAGTAAAAGCAGCGTCCCCAAACTCATCACGGATAAGTACTCAGTCAATGAATTTGAATTAGTATCACTTACCCAATTTATTCCAGTAAATTCAATTAAGCCTGTCAAAATCATTATCATGAAAATTGAACCAGCCATTATTCCACTCAGTAAAAATCCGAATAAAGTATCTTTAAAAGCTTTTAAATTGGTTGTTAGTCCGAGTGATAAAAGTGATTTTTTGTCGAGTAATTTTCTTGCAAGGGGAATAATCAAACTAGCCGAAAGAGCCGCAATTGTGATTGCAAAAAAATTTCGAACAATTCCAGGCTCAGGATTAATACCAACAACTTTTCTCATTGTTATTAGAATTAAACTTGAAAACCCCATAAACACAAAAAGAAAAATAGCAATCCGCCAGCCTGCTCTGAGCCTATTTTCATCTTTATTTAGAAATACTTTATTTATAGTAGATTTGTTGAACAATCCCATAATCAACCCCCTCCCCGAATTGAAATTTCTTAGTTCAGTTAATTAGATTGGGATTTGTAACGGATGGTTACAAAAAAATATTTTGAGAATTGAAGGAATGAAATGGCTGCCACAAACCCCACTTACCGGGATAAGTATTCTGCGACAGCCAAAAAATTTACCAGCTTAAAACTATTCTATACCGTGCATTACCGCTTTCTAATCTTTCAAAAGCATCATTAATATCATTAAAACTATATTGTTCGATTACTGGCTTAACATCGTGATGAACAGCGAAGTCAAGCATTTTAGCAATATTAACCGGACTGCCGACTGGTGAAGCAGAAATTGAACGCTGGCCCATTAAAAGCGGAAATAATGAAATATCTAGCGGTTCAACTGTTGCACCCACAAAATGAAATCGTCCTTTAGGTGCAAGCGTAGAAATATAAGCATCCCAATTAAGTTTTACGTTCACTGTAGAAATAATATAGTCAAACTTCCCGGCTACAGACTGTAATTCTTCTTCGCTTCTTGAGTTAATTACATTGTGGGCACCCATTTTAATCGCTTCTTCTTTCTTAGAGTCACTTGAAGTGAATGCAGTAACTTCACAACCCCAGGCATTCAAAAACATTAAGGCCATGTGTCCCAAACCGCCAATGCCGATTACGCCGACTTTGTCGGTTGGTTGCACATCAAATTGAACCATAGGATTGAAAACTGTTATTCCACCACAGAAAAGCGGACCTGCGCTTACAACATCAATATTTTCGGGAAGTGGGACAACAGCAGCTTCTTTAGCTTTCACTTTATCAGCGAAGCCGCCGAATCTTCCGCCAATTGATGCTTCACCGGAAGCACATAAATTATGGTCTCCACTCATACATTGATTACAAGTCATGCAATAACCTGAGTGCCAGCCTAGTCCAACTTTTTGTCCAACTTGAAGAGTTTTAACATCGTCGCCAACAGCAGCGACGGTACCAACGGCTTCATGCCCACCGACAAATGGGTATTGAGTAAACCCCCACTCATTATTGAGCATACTCAAATCACTATGGCAAATTCCGCAGTGTTCAACATTAATTTCAACTTCATCTTTGCCAAGTTCACCCACTTCAAATTGAATTTCTTCAAACTTTGCCCCTGCTTCAGGAGCAGCAAATGCTTTTGCCATAACGTGTCCTTTGTTAGTTTTAGATTATTGTTGTATATAATAACTACAAAAATTCTAAACAAATAATTCAATAACCCGCAGCTTGTCCGTCCTTTCTTGACTCTGAAGCACCAAAATAAACTTTATTTTTTTTGTCAAACTTAATTGCCTGATAACCTCCAAATCCGCCAACAGTTTTTTGAAATTTATGTCCTATTTTAGTTAATTCGCGAATTACTTCAGGCGAAAATCCAGATTCAAAATTTATGTATCCACCTGTTTTCATTTTTATACCGGTTGGCTGAGAGGATCCTCCGTGTCTAATTCTTGGGGCATCACCGGCTTCTTGTAAATTCATTCCGAAATCAATCATGTTTACTAAAACCTGAACATGTCCTTGCGGCTGCATTGATCCGCCCATTAAACCAAAACTTAAATATGGTTCACCATCTTTTGTAACAAAAGCCGGAATAATAGTATGGAAAGGCCTTTTGCCTGGTTCGTATTGATTGAAGTGTCCTTCCTCAAAAGTGAATAGCTCCCCTCTGTTCTGCAGCGGGAACCCTAATTCAGGAATTACCATTCCTGACCCGAATCCCCAGTAAAGACTTTGAATCAAACTGATCATATTACCATCTTCATCTGCGACTGTCAGATATATTGTATCACCATCCTCAAGATCGCCAGGTTCGTAAGTTTTGGCAGCCTTATTTTTGTCAATCAATTTATTTCTTTTTGCAGCATATTCTTTAGAGATCAATTTATCGACTGGAATTTTATTGAAATCAGGATCAGCATAAAATTTAGCTCTATCTTCGTACGCTAGTTTTTTAGCTTCAATCAATAAATGCAAATACTCTTTGCTTCCGAATCCCATTGAAGCGATATCATAGTTTTCCAAAATATTCAGCATTTGCAGCGCAGCTATTCCCTGTCCATTCGGCGGAAGTTCCCAAACATCATAACCACGATAATTTATTGAAACAGGATCAATCCAGTCTGAAACATGTTTTGACAAATCAGATTTCTTTAAATATCCGCCGTGTTTTCCTAAATAAGATTCTATCTTTTCTGCAATACTTCCTTTGTAAAATTCTTCTCTTCCTTTTTCTGCAATTAACTTTAAAGTATTTGCTAGAGCTTCATTTTTAAACACTTCTCCTTTCAGGGGAGCTTTACCATTTGGCATGAATACATCCGCAAAGCCAGGACTATCTTTCAATGACTTCGCACTATTCTGCCAATAATATGCAATCACTTCTGTTACAGGAAATCCATCCCGAGCATATTTAATTGCCGGAGCTAAAATTTGCTCCATTGATAGTTTACCAAATTTTTTATGGAGCTCAAACCATCCGTCAACACATCCCGAAACAGACACTGATAAAGGTCCGTGCACCGGAATTTTTTCCAATCCTTTTTCCTTTAGCATATCCATAGTTAAGCTTTCCGGCGAACGTCCGCTTGCATTTAATCCATATAATTTTTGTGTATCATTCATCCAAACAATAGCAAATAAATCTCCACCAATTCCACAGCTCATTGGTTCAACTACAGTGTTAACTGCGTTTGCAGCAATAGCAGCATCAACAGCATTTCCACCTTGTTTTAATATGTCAAGTGCAGCTTGAGTAGCAAGTGGTTGACTTGTGCAAGCGATTCCGTTTTGTGCAATTACTTCTGAGCGGGTTGTAAAATTATGTCCTGTCAGTCTGTCTTGAGCAAACAATATTGAAGTCATAAGAATAATCCACGAAAAAAGTTTCATTAAAAACCTCAACTAATTTTTATAGTAAAAAACTACGATTACAATTTTGTTGAATTGATTTAAAGATATAATAATAAATTAAAAAAAAGAATGTTAGGTTTTTGTACTTAAAATAAAATTGGCGGACCAAAGTCCGCCTAAATGTTAATTATAAATTAATAAATTTTGCAGCAGGTGCGTCGCAGATTGGACAATTGTCAGGAGCTTTTTCAAATTCGATATGACCGCAAATTGGGCAAAGATAAATTTCACCCACATCAAGGTCTTTACCTTCTTTTGCTGCTTGTAAAGCAATGCTATATAATTTAGCGTGTACTTCTTCTGCCTTTACAGCAAAGCCGAACATAGTTTTAGCTTTATGCCCTTCAGCTTGTGCTTGCTCTAACATTGGAGGATACATATTTTCAAACTCAAATGTTTCACCACCAATCGCAGCTTCCAAG
>JANQIV010000191.1 GCA_028282005.1 Melioribacteraceae bacterium
TTATTCTAAAATTTTGCTTATTGCCTGATTTATATTTTCAATTCCGTGAATATTGATTTCAAACTTTTCCTTTAATGATTCTTTGTTTTTCCTCGGGACAAAAATATTTTCAAACCCTAACTTAACAGCTTCATTAATTCTTTTTTCAATAAAAGAAATGTTCCGAATCTCACCACCTAAACCAACTTCGCCGATTACAACATTTTTTCCTTTTACTTTTCTATCCTGCATGCTCGAAGCTATTGCACAGCATATTGCTAAATCTATTGCAGGTTCGTTAATTTTCAATCCGCCCGCAATATTAAGAAAAACATTTTGTTGAGATAATTTTAATCCGGCTCTTTTTTCAAGCACGGCTATAAGTAGTGATAGTCGGCTGTAATCAAAGCCGTTTGCCACTCTTTGCGGATTACCGTAATGCGATGGTGTTACCAAAGCTTGAATTTCAAGCAGCACCGGTCGAGTTCCTTCAATACTGGACGAAATCACTGATCCTGTTGAGTTGTCATCCTGCTCATTTATAAAAACCATGCTCGGGTTTTTTACTTCGTGTAAACCGTCTTCATGCATTTCGAAAATGCCAATCTCATTAGTATTCCCGAAACGGTTTTTTGCGGCTCTCAAAATCCGGTATGAGTTTGTACTCTCTCCTTCAAATTGAAGAACTGTATCAACTATGTGCTCAAGTACTTTCGGTCCGGCAATAAAACCTTCTTTTGTAACGTGCCCGATAATTACCGCACTAAAACTATTCTTCTTTGCTTCCTGCATTAAAATATTTGTGCAGTCACGAATTTGCGAAATTGTGCCAGCTGCATTTTCTAACTCAGGATTGGTCATCGTTTGAATCGAATCAATAATCACGACTGACGGATTCGTGCTCTTAATCGCACTTAAAATAATTTCCAAATCAGTTCCATTAATTACATCAACATTTTCTGTGTGCAGTTTTAATCGTTTGGCTCTCAAACTTAGCTGCTGTATCGATTCCTCTCCGGTAACGTACAATACTTTCGATTTCACTTTCGACGCAACTTGCATAACCAATGTAGATTTACCAATTCCAGGATCACCACCGATTAGTGTTACTGATCCTGTAACAAAGCCGCCTCCCAGTACTCTGTCAAATTCATTTATTCCGGTTATTAATCTTGTTGTGTTTTGATTTTCAACGCTATCTAACTTTACAGTTTCACTTTGCAAAGAATCACTTAACTTTTGTTTTTTCTTTTTTGGTTCATCTATTTCTTCAGTGAGAGTATTCCACTTATTGCAGTTTGGACATTTACCCATCCATTGCAAAGTATTGTAGCCGCAGTTCGTACAAACGTATTTAGTTTTTTTCGGCATTGAATCCTGTCCGCTTAATAAAATTCTTTATTACTTTATCTTCACTTTTTATAATCTCTTCAACTGTTCCTTCAAAATAAATTTTCCCTTCATTCATCATTGCAACTTTATCTGCAACATTCTCAACACTAAACATATCGTGTGTAACAACTATAGAAGTAACATTCAATTGTTCATTCAAATCATTAATTAGATTATCGATTGAGTCCGACATCACCGGATCAAGCCCGGTAGTTGGTTCATCGTACAAAATATAATCTGGCTCTGTTATTAAAGAACGGGCAAGACTCACTCTTTTTTTCATTCCGCCGGATAGCTCTGCAGGTTTTAGTTTTTCTATTCCAGGCAGATTGACTAACTCAAGTTTTTCTTCAACTTTTTTATTAATTTCTTTTAACGAGAGCGAAGTAATATTTTCGACTAATGGAAGGCTTACGTTTTCTTCAACTGTCATCGAATCAAACAAAGCTGCACCTTGAAATAAAAAACCGAAACGTGTCCTCAATGAATATAACTCTTTAGTGTTTAACTCCGATATATCTTTGCCTTCAACTAAAACTTTTCCGTGGTCTGGAATTAAAAGCCTGACAATATGTTTTAATAAAACACTTTTACCGCACCCGCTTTTCCCAATAATGGCAAGTGTTTCTCCTTCATTGATCTCAAGATTTACACCTTTGAGAACATTGTTTTCAACGAAGCTTTTATGAACATCAATTATCCTAATCATTTAGGAAATCTTCTTTTTAACTATTTTCATATAAGGTGGAGTTAAATAAACATTAGCTAGTAGCCTTCCAAAAATATAAGCGACCACTGCAGCAGTAACACCCACAAAATCAAAAAGATTTATTAAAACAAAAAGTCCCCCAATAATGCCAATTACTTCCATAGCAGTTGCAGTTGTAATTGGTTTGGTTTCTCTTGATGCAACAAGTATAGCTCTTTGAAAAGAAATTAAAAATGTTAAGCCAGGCATTAATGTCATAATGATAGTTGGGGTTTGAGCAAAGTTAGTTAATTCCATTGACAAGCCGGAAACATTGTGATACCAAATTGTTGACAATGGAGTTAATGAAATAATTCCGAGAATAGCAATAGAAGCAAGACCCATTATTATTCCAAATTTTTTCAGTTCTTTGTAACCTTCAAACTTATCACCAAGAATTGCAATCGGTACTTCCTGAAATGATAACCCTATTGAACGGAAAATGAATACAAGAGAATTTAACACTGGAAGAATCGCCAATGATTCTAATGCCATCCGGCTTTGTCCGATGAAAAAAGTTACCATCGGATGCACACCAAGTGTTAGTATCGAAGTCATTGCAAGTGGTAAATAAAAATCATAAATCTCTTTGTATGAGATAGTTTCACTGCTTGTGTTATCGTTATAAATTTTCTTTAAGGTTCCGACAACCATAATTTTACTGACTATGGCTTCCATTGTTACGCCCATTGATAATGCTGCAGCGCCAACAATTACACCATGAACATCAAAGAAAAGATAAAACACCAAAGCAGTAATTGCCATAGATGCTAATCTAACAACCGTACCGTAAGCAACTCTTCTAGTTAAATTATTCTTTATTAGAATCCCTTGATAAAATCTTCTGTAACCGATTGTACCCGGCCAAGGCAAAAGGACAATACATGCAATGTGTGTTAAGTGTGCAACTTTATCCGGCAGTTCGATTAGATCTTGAGCAATGAAATAAAATACGGGAGGGATAACTAATACTACCATTAGCAAAGTTATTGCAATACTTAAAATGTATGAAAAGTTTCTAAGTTTCTTAAAAGTGAGTTTATTTTTAACAAGTGCTGTTGAAGCACTCATAAGCATTATAACAGGGGCTTCAATTATCAATGCAAAAGAGAAAGCAACACCGTAGGCAGCAAGGTTATATTTAGGTTCAGCCATTCTCGCTATTATAGCTGAAATAAAAGGTCCTTCAACAGACATCATCAACCACGTAGCCATTAACGGAAGCCAAAATTTAAATATGCTCTTAAAACTTAGGTCAGATATATTCATAAAATCTATTGATTGAACAGTTCGAAAAAAGTAAAAATAAAGTTACGATTATTTGGATTAATTATTTGAGAGTATTTATTGGAAAGTTCACTAATTAAATTATCTGCCCTGTAAATCAGGGCAGATAATTTAATTTATTTTTTCAATGGATTTCCTTCTTCATCAACACTGCCAGCAATAACGACAACTAAATCTTCGAATTCAACATATTTTTTGATAGCATCATTAACCTGGTCAAGTGAAACTGCAGCAATGTTTTCCGGATATTCATAAATGTATTCCGGGTTAAATCCTCTTTGCACAAAACTAAGTACTTGCCCGGCAATTCCGTTTGTTGTTGCAAGCTGAACTTTGAAAGAGCCTATTAGTGTTGATTTTTTATCCTTCAACTCCTGATCAGTAACACCTTCTTTTGCCCATCTTTTTAGCTCTCTCATGGTCGACTCATAGCCGTCGTTCAAAAGTGCGGGGTCAAATGCACCTTGCACTTGCCATCTACCGTCAGAATAAATATCATCTGTATGCCATGAGTAAATGCCATAGGTTAATCCTTCGTCATCTCTGATTATCGACATTAACCTTGCTGAAAAATTACCGCCCAAAATACTTATTCCAATGTGAAGCGGTAAATAATCTTTATCAGATTTTTTAAGTTTTGTTGCTTGCCCAACCAACAGAGTTGTACTTGCTTTTGCAGGAATAGTTACAACATGTTTACTGCCTTTTGTTTGTTGTTTGGCAATATCAAATTTCTTTGATTCAACACCGCCTGACCAGCCACTAAAAGATGAGCTTATTGATTCATCTAATACTTCATTCTCTAAATCGCCGACAGCAACAAAAATCATTGACTTTGGACCATAGAATTTTTTATAAAAATCTTTCACTTCCTGTAATGTTGCCTTTTCAACATCATCAATAAACTGCTGTACGGAAGGTACATAATTCGGATGGCCTTTCGGGAAAACTAGCCTGTCCATTTCCACATCTGCACGGGTGTTAGTATTTTCAAGGGAATTTTTGAAGGAGTTTGAAACTTGTGTTTTCAATTTTGTAAATTCACTTTCGTCGAAAGCAGGATATCTCAATTGTTCGGCTAACAAACCGATAACAGTTTTGAGATCTTTCTTAAGACATTTTCCATTAAAGCCAATCGTATGCTTTCCTGTAGCAAAAGAAAGTGTGGCACCCAAGTTTTCAAGCTTTTCAGCCAATGCAAACTTATCATTTTTTGTAGTGCCTTTATCAAGCATTCTTGCCGTTAAATCTGCAATTGAAGAGTTTGATTCCGGGCTGTAATAATCCCCAGCAACCAAACTGCCTGTAAAAGTAACTACATCTTTTACTCCGGTCTTCACTGAGATTACATCAATTCCGTTTATTTTTTCTCTTTTGATATCTGTTGATTTGGTAATAGCAGGAGTTACAACGGGAGTTTCTGAAACAACATTTTCTGTTCCATTTATTTCGTTTTCTGTTCTGTAAAATAATTTATCATGTGAGCTCTTTTCCAGCATTGATGCACTTTTTGACGAATCATCTGATCCCGGTTTCTTCGGAATGAAATATCCTGTAACACTCTTATCTTCAACAAAATAATTTTGAACAACTGTTTGAACGCTCTCAGCTGTTACACTTTTTATATTGTCGAGATAATTTACGTAATAGGTCCAATCACCTTTTGCTATAGCTTCGTTTATCTGTGAAGCAATTGCAAACGAACCGTCTCTTCCAAAAGTAGTCTGGGCAATTATTTTGCTAATCGCGCGATCAACTTCTTCTTTGCTAACACCTTTTGATTTTATGTTTTCAATCTCATCTAAAATTATTTTTTCAACTTCTTCGTGAGTTACACCTTCTGTAAGTCTTGCATAAATCGGAAATAATCCGGCATCTTTAAATGGTGCGTACCATGTGAAAACACTTACAGCTTTATTGGCATCGATAAGTTTTTTGTAGAGTCTACTTGTTTTTCCATTAGTTAAAATACTATTTAATACCAGCATTGAATAAGTATCTTCATGAAGCCCAGGCGGTGATTTGAATCCTATTCCCACAACTCCTAACTGGCCAACTTTTTTTACTACCACTCTTCTCGGACCAAGCTGTTCTGGTTCTTCTGTGTAAACTTTTGGGATTTCGTAAGGCGAACTTGAAATTGCGCCAAAATACTTTTTGATTAATTCAAGTGCATTACTTTTTTCGAAATCACCGATAACAGTTACTGTGGCATTATTTGGCCAATAAAAAGTATCATAAAATTCTTTTAATTTTTCAATCGGCACATTTTCAATGTCTGATTTCCATCCAATAGTACTGTGATGGTAAGGGTGAGCTAAATACGCCGCGGCCCACAACTCTTTATCAAGTACACCTACAGGGTTATTTTCTCCCTGCGCAAATTCATTGCGTACCACTGTCATTTCGGCTTCTTTGTCTTCTGCCCGAAGCAGAGAGTTTCTCATTCTGTCTGATTCTAAGTGAACAGCTAGTTCCAGCTGATCGTTTGGAATGTTTTCATAATAATTAGTTCGGTCAAGCCAGGTGGTAGCATTAATAATTGCTCCAATATTTTGAAGAGTCGCCGCTATTTGAGTTCCTTTCCTTTTATTGAATGTTGGCGTTCCTTTAAACATAAGGTGTTCTAAAAGGTGTGTAGCACCTGTTGTGCCTGTAACTTCATTTCTAGAGCCAACTTTATAAGTAATCATAAATGTTAAAACCGGTGCCGAATGGTCTTCCATCAAAAGAACGTTTAATCCATTTGATTCGAGTAAAAATTCTTCTATTCCTCCAAGCTCTTTAATTTTTTTGTAGCCTTCGGGAATGCTTTGGCTATTTATTTGTGAGAAGAAAATTAATGTGGTAAGAAAATAAAACAAGAGTTTTTTCATAAAAATAACCCCCTTATTAATTGTGTTTTGTGGTATTAAATAGATTCAGAAATTTTTAGACGCAGTAAATACTATTTTGATTTGAAAATAGATTATTAATCCGACAGATCAAATTCAATTATAAATCCCTGAATTGATAATTTCTTGCTTTACATATTTCATTACACTAATTTTTATTTCTTCAAAAAAACAGGTCAATTTGATGAAAAAGATTTCCTTTCTTTTATTAGTAATTTTTACAACAACACTTTTTGCACAGCAATCAAATTTCACTCGCCAGGACACCTTGCGTGGATCAATAACTGAAGAACGCGCTTGGTGGGATTTAACTTATTACCATCTTGAAATAAAAAAAGTCAATCCGGAAAACAAATTTATTGGCGGTATTAATACAATTCATTATAAAGTTCTTAAGGCTCATAGTTTAATGCAGATTGATCTTCAACGGCCAATGCATATAACAGCTGTAAACCAAAATGGTAAACCGATTATTTTTAGGCGCGACGGGAATGTTTATTATTTAGTGCTACCTGGCAAACAAGAAGTGGGCGCAACAATGCAAGTTGAAATATACTTTGAAGGAATACCGATTGAAGCCCAAAGGCCCCCTTGGGATGCAGCTCTTACCTGGAGAAAAGATGAAAGCGGAAATGATTTTATCGCTACCTCCTGCCAGGGTGAAGGAGCAAGTACTTGGTGGCCATGCAAAGACCATATGTACGATGAACCCGATAGCGTTCAAATCAGTATTACTGCTCCGCCAAATTTAACAGCTGTTGCTAATGGCAGACTCCGCTCGGTTACTGAAAACAAAAACGGAGAGAAAACATTCAACTGGTTTGTTTCAAACCCGATAAGTAACTACGTAATAAATATGAATATCGCAGATTATATTAAATTTTCAGAGGTCTATGAAGGAGAAAAAGGGAAACTCGATTGCGATTATTATGTTCTTCCTTACAACTTGGAGAAAGCTAAAAAACAGTTTAAAGATGTACCAAGGTTGCTTGAGGCCTTTGAACATTGGTTCGGGCCGTATCCTTTTTACGAAGATAGTTTCAAGTTAGTTGAAGTTCCTTATCCGGGAATGGAACATCAAAGTTCTGTAACATATGGCAATCTTTATGAAAATGGATTTATGGGCAGAGACATAAGCGGGACAGGCTGGGGATTCAAATTTGATTTTATAATTATCCATGAATCAGGACATGAATGGTTTGCAAATAACATAACTTATAAAGATATAGCAGATATGTGGGTGCACGAAGGATTTACTGCTTATTCGGAAGGCCTCTATCTGGAATATCATTTCGGTAAAAAAGCTGGTGATGAATATTTAATTGGTAAAAGAAAAAATATTAGAAATAATATCCCAATTATCGGCATTTATAATGTAAACAAGAGAGGCTCGGGTGATATGTATTCAAAAGGAGCGAACATGCTTCATACAATTCGCCAGATAATAAATAACGACGAAAAGTGGCGCTCAATTTTGAGAGGATTAAACAAAGATTTTTATCACCAAACTGTGACAACTCAGCAAATTGAAAATTACATCATTGAAAAATCCGAGATTGATTTACAACCCGTTTTCGATCAATACTTGAGGACTGTTGATATTCCAAAGTTAGAATATGTGATTAGAGAAGGGAAACTGAAATACCGTTGGGGTAATTGTGTTGATAATTTCAATATGCCTGTTAAAATACATATTGATGATAAAACGGAACTGCTTGAACCAACTACTCAATGGAAAGAGATTGAACGGGATTATACTTTTAAAAACTTGACTGTTGATCAAAACTACTATGTTGAATCCTTTAATTCGAGAGGTGAATAAACTGAACGAATTAATTGAATTTAGAAAATATTTACATTCTCATCCCGAAATTGCAAACAATGAAGAAAATACTGCAATTACAGTAAAAGAATTTATTCAAAAGTATTCGCCTGATAAAATAATTGAAAGTATTGGCGGAAATGGAATTGCATTTATCTTTGAAGGCGAAACTGAAGGCCCCACGGTTTTGATAAGAGCAGAACTTGACGCTTTACCGATAATTGAAGTTAACGATTTTGCTTACCGGTCAACACAAAAGGGTGTTTCGCATAAATGCGGGCACGACGGGCACATGACAATTCTAGCCGGAGTTGCACACGAACTACAAAAGTTTAAGCCAAACAAAGGAAGAGTAATCTTGCTTTTTCAACCGGCAGAGGAAACCGGAGAAGGTGCCGAAAGAATCATTAACGATCCGAAATTTAATTCTATAAAACCGGACTACGCTTTTGCTTTGCATAATTTACCAGGCTTTAATAAACACGAAATTATAATTAGAGAAAATACTTTCGCGGCTGCATCAATAGGGATGACAACAAAACTATACGGAAAAACCTCGCACGCAGGTCACCCTGAAAACGGAATTAGCCCGGCAATTGCTGTTTCCGAGATAATAAAACAATTCAACAATATTTTAAAACACGGGAAAACTTCTGATTTAGACTTTGGGCTGGTCACAGTTGTTCATACTTTAATCGGGGAGAAAGCTTTCGGAACTTCACCCGGTACTGCGGAAATTTCCGTTACTTTACGTACGAACTCAAATGACGACCTGGAATTACTTAAAACTGTTTGTTCAGAGATCGTCGAAAAAATTTCGCATAACGAGAATTTAAAGCACGAAATAAATTGGACTGAATATTTTCCGGCAACTATTAATCACTTAACAGCAGTTGAGATTATTGAAAAATCAGCACGGGAGTTAAATTTAACCGTCAATAAAATTGAAGTTCCCTTCCGTTGGACAGAAGACTTCGGACATTTTTCTAAAGTAACAAAAAGCGCTTTATTCTGTTTGGGCGCGGGAAAAAACACACCGCAGCTTCACAACCCGGATTACGATTTCCCCGATGAGTTATTACCCACCGGGATAAAACTATTTATCAAAATTATAAATACCATTTGCAGTGACAATTGAAAAAGGGAAAACATGCCTTATATAAATCTTAAAATTACCAAAGACGGAGTAACAAAAGAGCAGAAAGCTCAAATTGTGAAAGAGTTTACCGACACACTCGTGAGAGTCTTAAATAAAAAACCTGAACATACTCATATTGTTATAGATGAAGTAGAAACTGACAATTGGGGATTTTCCGGAGTATTGACTTCAGAGTACAGGAAAAAATAACAGAAGTATTAAGCCGGAATTTTGTATAATTGTTTTTCACAAAAAGAACAACCCGGCTTGAAAAACTTATTCCTCTATTTAACAGCTTCCCTAATTTGGGGATCAACCTGGCTGGTAATAACTTTCCAGCTTGGAGTTGTTGATCCGATTGTCTCTGTCGTCTACAGATTCATTCTCGCCGGAGTAATACTTTTTGTTTATTGCCTCATACTTAAAAAGCAACTTATTTACAGATTAAAAGATCATTTCTTTTTTGCGCTTCAAGGCTTCTTTCTTTTTGGAATAAACTACTGGCTGGTTTATTTGGCGGAAGAACATCTAGCAAGCGGTTTAGTTGCGTTGTTGTTTTCACTCATTATTTTTATGAATATTTTTAACGGCTTTCTATTTCTCGGCAAACCTATCAGAAAGATGGTTCTCTTTGGCGGAATTATAGGTGTGTTCGGAACATTACTTGTTTTTTACAACGACATTTTAGCTTTCAGTTTTACTAACGAAAATTCACTTGCCTTAATATTTGGTTTAACCGCAGTTCTGTGTGCTTCATGGGGAAACATAACATCTGCTAGAAACCAAATAAACAGTTTACCGGTTATTCAAACTAACGCATTCGGTATGTTTTACGGCGGCCTCTCAATGTTTATTGTCGCACTATTCACTGGGGCTGAATTCAATTTCGATCCTTCATTTTCTTACGTTGCTTCACTAATTTATTTAACTATCTTCGGTTCTATTGTTGCTTTCAGTGCTTACCTAAAATTGCTTGGCAATATTGGTCCGGATAAATCTGCATACGTAACATTGGTTATTCCGGTTATCGCATTAATTCTTTCCACAATTTTTGAAGATTACAAATGGAGTATGTTAGCTGCTGTTGGAGTAGCCCTAATTTTAGGCGGAAATACTTTGATTTTGCGTAGAAAGAAAGTTTAAAATCACGCTCTTTTATCAATTCCTTTTAATCAATTATTTTTAGGTAACCAACAATTAGTTACATGTTAAATTGATAATTATTTAAAATGTCTATATTTTAAAAATTTCAAAATTCAATGTGATTTTTTTTCCTCCTCAATGTAACTGAATGCTTACAACGGGAATACTATTAATCTCTGAACCCGATTGAAAAACATAAAAAAAGGGGATAAAATGAATTTACCAAAAGACGGTGAAAAACTAACTCAAGGACAAGTTAATCTTGCAATTAATTTAGACAAATTTCCTAATTCTAAACCGGGCTCAAAAAATTGGCATTACGGACAATTTGAGCCATGGGCAATGCAATTTGGATATAAAGATGGAATACCTATTTATGCAAGTGTTGATCCGAACGGATATCATATTTATTTTCTAAATGATGGGCATAAAGTTCCAATTATTCTGAAGATTGGTGAAACACCAGCAACTTACGGCATTAAACCTAAATAAAAACTTTTTTTGATTTAGGACATTTTTTATGCAGACTGCAATTTTTTTGCAGTCTGAAATTTTTCATTTCAAATTTATTTACACAATTCTTCGTATCTTGACAAAATTAATTCTCACATTTTTGGCTACTTTAATGAAAGAATCCTACAAAGATTTTATTAACGAAATTAGAAAAAGCGGCAAAATTTTAAACGATTATTTCGGTAAGCAAATCCACATTCATCAAAAGTCTTCGGATGTGGATTTCCGAACTGCCGCGGATGTTGAAACAGAAGAAGCAATTATCAAATCGATTGAAAAGTTTTTTCCGGATTACAATATTTTTGGTGAAGAGCACGGAGAAATAAACAAAGGTTCGGAATATACCTTTATAATTGATCCTCTCGATGGCACGAACAATTTTGTATTGGGAATTCCGGTTTTTACAACAAATGTTGCTTTGATGAAAAATGATGAAATTATTTTCGGAGTAATAAATAATCCGGTTACAAATGATATTTATTATGCTGCAAAAGGCGAAGGTGCTTTTCAAAATGGCACTCCGATAAAAGTAAGCGAAGTTGATGACGAAACAAAAATTACAATTTCGTATTACTGCGCGTACAAAACTCCGAAACAAAGAGCAGCAGAATTTAAATCTGCACTACAATATATTGATGTAAAGAGAGTACTTGATTTATGGTGCCCGGGATTCTGCTTTACTAATTTAGCTGTCGGGAATATTCAATCAATAATTGTTGATGACATTGAACTTTACGATTTTGCTGCGGGCAGAATTATTGCAACTGAAGCTGGAGCAAAAATCTGTTCAATGAGCGGAAATGAAATTAAAAAAGATACCGAAAGCAGTTTTGTAATTTCCAGTAACCAGAAAGTAAATGAGTTTCTGGTATCTACTGTAACAAATAAGTTTATTTAAATGCCTTTTGCATTAAATCAATTTCTACTTTAGTAATACCAATTTTCTTTGCACTTCCTTCCCATTCGTTAACTGACTTTTTTATACCGCTAATTATTTCATCCATTTCTTTTTCATTCAGCCTGAAATATTCCCCCACACTCTTCGCAAGATCAAAATCGAGTGAGTTGTCATCTTCGTCAATATTTAATGAAAGTCCGTCTTTATCGATAGACGGATTTATATCATAAGCTGGAGATAAATGCCATTCACCATCTTTTATTACAAATCCATGATTACGTAAATGATCATCAGTATTTGAAACAGAAATATTAAAGACGATTCTCATCCAAAGTTGTTTTAAGTTGTTGTCTACATTGCCGCAGTTATCAATTATAAATTCGACAAGGTCCAAATAGCTTGCAGGATTACCTCGAATAGTGTTTTCATTATTCCCAGTCATTGTCATAGCCGAAGCAAAATGAATACGTTCTTCTTTGTATCGATCAAACCTTTTTGTAATAAATGTATGATGTTTACCGGAAATTTTCATTACCCGGCATGGGGTCATTTCTATTCCGGATTTAACTGCAAGAAGATGAGCAAGGTACTCCCATAAAGCTTTGTTAGTAGTATCATTTTTAGAAGGAAATTTAGCTATACATAATTCGTTATTTTCATCATAGACATTTGCTTTCGGACGAGCCCCTCCTAAAGACGAGCCCGGAGCCATTAAAACAGAAAGCCATTTTTTAATTTCCGTATTTTCTTTATCCGACTCTACTTCATTAATGCTGTGTTGTAGCTCTCTGATTGAAGTAATCGGGGGGGTAGGATATTCAGGGTTATTATCTAAAAAAGGACCATCAGCATCTAGTTTAAATCTTAACCCTCCCATTCGTGTTTCATCATTTACACCAAGAAGGTAATCAATATCATGTAATGTTCTCTGCAGTCTTTTTTCTTCTTTAGCGGTTATCAACTCTCTTCTTTTCATCAATGTTCTTCCCCACGTATCCGGCATCGAGTCTAAAAACACACCAAAATTTTCTTTGCCTTGAGGAAATTGCTGCCCGGTAAAAAAACTAAGATCCGGATCAATTAGAGATATATCTTTTGTGTTGATCCATTCTTCATCGTAATGAAAACTATACGATAGATGACCCCTGGAATACGAAACTGTAAGAGTACCCATAAATTGGGGATTATTCATTCCTTTCCAGTGTGCATAAACTAAAATATCTTTCTTATCAGCTTTCATTTTATTTGTTTCCCAGAAGCTTTAGATCCTGTAGTTTTTTCCCTAATTCATCGTCCGCTGCTAATTTTAAGAAATCATCCTGAAGCCCCAGAACTCTTAAAACATTAAAGTAAGCGCCAAATGATACAGTCGGATTACCTTTCTCAATTTTGTAAAGTGTACTCCGGTCAATTCCGGCTCTCTCTGCAACTTGAGATGTTGTTAACTTTCTACGCAAACGAGCAAGCCTAATGTTTTCTCCCACTTGCTCGAATATCTTTTTATGTTTCGGCAATAATATTGTTTTTTTTGTCTTCACTTTTATTTTGTTGTTTATTTTCAACAAATATAGCATTTATGGTGATAATAAGCAACATTATTGAATGTGATTTTGCTGCAGGCAGAATTATAGCTAGTGAAGCCGGAGCAGAAATATGCTCAATGAGTGGAAACAAAGTTGAAAAAGAGACCGAAAGCAGTTTTGTAATTTCAAGCAATAATAGAGTAAATGATTTTTTGGTTGAAAACATAACGAAGAAATTTGCATAAACTTTCTCCTTACACTCTCACAACTTTTCTTTATATTTGGCATTTCAAATAAGGCATTAAGTGTTTTTTTACTAACCTTACTAAATTTTCAATTTGTATCTGAAAGGAATTAAATCTTAAGATGAATTTAGACATTCTGATTTCCAATATTACTAATCCCACATTATTGTTTTTTGGATTAGGAATATTAGCAGCCTCTCTTAAAAGTGACCTTGAAATTCCGGCAAACTCCAGCAAGTTTATTTCATTGTATCTCTTATTCGCAATTGGATTTAAGGGCGGGCAAGAACTTGCTCACAGTGGATTTAACAATACAATTATTTATTCACTCTTGTTTGGAATTGTACTAGCTATAATTGTTCCGTTGTATACTTTTTTTATACTAAAAAAGAAGCTAGGGACCAGCGATTCCGGTGCTGTTGCTGCGGCATACGGTTCTGTAAGTGCAGTAACATTTATTGCTGCTGTTGCATTTCTCGAATCACAAAATATAGGTTTTGGGGGCCACATGGTTGCCGTAATGGCACTCATGGAATCTCCCGCAATAATTGTCGGCGTTATT
>JANQIV010000194.1 GCA_028282005.1 Melioribacteraceae bacterium
TCTTTTGATTGAACATGCGAGTTGAACAGGTAATTTGCCGAAAAGTTTCGGCAAATATTTTTCTCTTAATTGTTCATGCTGTGCATAAATTCTTTGTTGTTTCTGGTGCCTCTCAATTTATCCAACAAGAACTCCATAGCTTCAACTGAATCAAAGTCGCTAAGGATTTTTCTGAGAATCCAAATTCTGCTAAGGTCTTCTTCTTTAAGCAGTAGCTCTTCTTTTCTTGTTGAAGTTCTGTTAACATTGATAGCAGGGAATATTCTTCTATCTGAAAGATCTCTATCAAGAACAAGTTCCATATTACCGGTACCTTTGAATTCCTCAAAGATCACTTCATCCATCCTACTTCCTGTTTCAATCAGTGCTGTCCCGATAATTGTCAAGCTACCACCATCTTCCGTGTTTCTTGCAGCACCAAAAAATCTTTTTGGTTTGTGTAGTGCATTTGAGTCAACACCACCGGAAAGAATTCTACCACTATGAGGAATAACTGTGTTGTGTGCTCTTGCCAAGCGTGTGATACTGTCGAGAAGAATTACAACATCATCACCAGCTTCAACCATTCTTTTCGCTTTTTCGATAACCATATTAGCTACTTGAACGTGTCTGTCTGCTGGCTCATCAAAAGTAGAACTGATTACTTCTGCTTGAACTGATCTTTGCATGTCAGTTACTTCTTCCGGACGTTCATCGATCAGAAGCATAATTAGTTTAACTTCAGGATGATTTCTCGAAATTGAGTTCGCAATTTTTTGCAGCAAAATAGTTTTACCACTTTTCGGAGGAGATACAATCAATCCTCTCTGTCCTTTACCGATTGGTGAAAGCATATCCATAATTCTCATTGAATATTCACCAGGAGCTGTTTCCAACTTCAGCTTTTTAGTTGGATGCAATGGTGTGAGGTTATCGAATAATGTTCTGCCTCTAATCTCTTCCGGGTCTTTTCCGTTTACTGCTTCTACTCTGAGCAATGCAAAGAATCTTTCGCCTTCTTTCGGCGGACGAACTTGTCCGCTAACATGATCACCGGTTCTAAGTGAGAATCTTTTTATCTGCGATGGTGAAACATAAATGTCATCTGGGGAAGGAAGATAGTTATAATCGGCTGATCTTAAAAATCCGTATCCGTCGGATAACACTTCCAAAACACCTTTGGAAAATGTTAATCCGTCTTTTTTAGTTTGAGCCTCTAAAATTTTGAAAATTAAATCTTGTTTTCTCAAATCGCTATAACCGGCTAAGCCGAACTCTTTAGCGATTTCATATAAATCTACTATCTTCTTCGATTTTAATTCTGAGATGTCCATAAAAATTAATCCTAATAATTGTTTGTCGTTATATCAATTAGTTAAAAACATATTTGGGGTAAAAAAGATTTTCTAATTTTTTTAGAAAACTATACTTGTTGATAGGAACAAGAGGTTTAACTAAACTTAATTCTAATAAAATTAAATGTCAAGTCTTCTTTTGAGAAGATTCTGTTTTATGTCCCCCACTAAATAAATACTGCCTAAAAGTACCAGGCAGTCGTTGCTATTACAAGTCATAAATTCTTGTATAAATTTAGAAGGATTGTCCAATCCTTTTGTTCCAATATTGTTTCGTTTAGAAATTTCCAGCAGTTGTTCTATTGTGAACGCTCTTTCATAATCAATTGTACAGACGTAAATCTCGTCAAAATATTTGCATAATTCTGTAAAGGAGCTGTCAATTTCCTTATCATTCATTGCACCGAAAATCAATACTTTATTACCGTACTTTTGATATTCATCTTTAAATTCTGAAATAAATGACTCTATGCTCTCTTCATTATGGGAAGAATCAAAAATCACTTTTGGATTTTCACTAACAACTTCATAGCGTCCTTGAATGCCGGAATTTCTGATAACATTTTGGATTCCCTTCGAAATTATTTTTGGGTCATTTATTCCAAGAGTTTTTTCTAAAACCAAAACGCCCAAAGAAGCGTTATCTATTTGGTACCTTCCCTTTAACGGAGTTTGATAAATGCTAAACTGAAATCTATCATCAATAACTTTATTGAATTCAAACTTCCTCTCTGAATAATTTTCTAAGAAATGGCAGTCCGATTTACGTTCATTTGCTATTTGCTTGAGTACATTTTTTGGTTCATCACCCAGGAACCCGCCAAAAACATTCACTCTCTCTTTTACTATACCAGCTTTCTCACACGTTATGACTTTAATATCATCACCCAAAATATTTGTATGTTCTTTGCTGATTGATGTAATTACTGAAGCAAGCGGAGTTAATACATTTGTTGCATCAAGCCTTCCACCCAAACCTACTTCAATTACTCCGATATCGATTTTATTTTCTGCAAAATATTTAAATGCCAAAGCTGTTGTCAATTCAAAATAGGTTGGAGTATGTTCATCAATATAATCATTTAATTCGGTCATGAAATCAGCAATGTATTGATCAGGAATCTCTACTCCATTTATTCTGACTCTCTCATTAAATCGTACATAGTGAGGTGATGTGTAAAGTCCGGTCTTGTAACCACTCTCAATTAAAATACTGGAAATAAACGAAGCCGTACTTCCCTTTCCGTTTGATCCGGCAATGTGAATTGAATTAAATTTTTCATGAGCATTACCGAGATGACTCATCAGGTTTTTGATGTTTTCCAATCCCAGCTTAACACCGAAACGGTGCATTGAGTAAAGTTTATCTAGTGCTTCTTTGATGTTCATTTAAATTTTGTAGGATGCCACGAAGTCTGATAATTTTGAGATTTTCATTTCTTTGCAGTACTTCTCTAGTCCATCAATAATTTCTAAACCAGCATTCGGATTGATGAAGTTTACTGTTCCAAGCTGAATTGCGGATGCACCAACAATCATAAACTCTACTACATCCTTCCAATCCATTATCCCGCCAATGCCGATTATTGGAATATCAATACTTCTGCTGATCTCCAATACCTTGGCTAATGCCACCGGTTTAATTGCCGGGCCGGATAATCCTCCGGTAACGTTTTTTATTTTTGGTGTTTTTTTGTAAATATCAAATGAAGTACCAACCAAAGTATTAATCGCAGATACTGCATCGCCGCCTTCTTCTTTAACAACTTTTGCAAAATCAGCAATTGTTGCTGTGTTTGGTGAAAGCTTTATTATAATCGGTTTATTTGTAACTGCTCTAACTTTTTCCGTAATTCTACCAACTGCTGAAACACTGTTACCAAAACTTAAACCGCCTTCTTTTACATTCGGGCAGGAAACATTAATTTCGAATCCTTTGATAGTTTCTTCAGAATCTAAAATTTTGGTACACTCAATATACTCTTCAATTGTGTTTGCAGCTATATTACAAATTAATGTCGATTTAACTTTTTCAAGGAATGGAATTTTTTCTTTTACAAATTCATCGAGTCCAACGTTTGCAAGTCCGATTGCGTTAAGCATGCCTGAAGGTGTTTCAACAATTCTTTGAGGCGGATTTCCTTTTCGCGGTTTGAGTGAGATTGACTTTGTTACAATCGCACCAATTTTACTAAGGTCTGTAAAGTTTGAGATTTCATTTCCGTAACCAACTGTACCAGATGCCAGCATTACCGGGTTCTTTAATTCCAGGTTCCCAATTTTTATAGATAGATCTACATTGCTCATACTATTATATCCTTGGAATTAAATACCGGTCCGTCTTTACAAACAAGCAAATATTTTTCGTCATTAAATGTTGATTCGATTGGGCAGCCTTGACAAATTCCAAAACCGCAAGCCATTGCACATTCTGTTGAAAGTTCGCAAAGAATATTTTTTTCTTCACAAAATTCTTTAAGTGCTTTTAACATTGGGTTTGGGCCACAGCCAAATACTTTTATTTCATCTAAATTGAAATCATCAATTTTGCTTTTTAGTAACTCAACAACATTGCCATGAAATCCTTTTGATCCATCATCTGTTGAATAGTTGAGATTTGTCATTCCGTAATCAGTTAAATCGCTTTCATTCCTTCCGCCCATAAAGGTGATAATTTCTTTGTCTTTTTCAGCAAGATATTTTGTAACCATAGGGAATGGAGCAGCACCAATACCACCGGCTACAATTACAGCAGTTTCGTAATCATCTTCAAGATCAAATCCATTACCAAGTGGAGCAAGTATATCTAAGACATCTCCGGCTTTTTTCTCCGCAAGATATCTTGTGCCTTCACCGTGAACACTGAACATGAAATAAATATCATCTCCGACTACATCACAAATGCTAAAAGGTCGCCTTAGCAAAGGGAAATTTGATTCTGAAACTTTGATGTTACAAAATTCACCGGGTTTAATTGATGAAGCTATTTCAGGGGAGCAAGCTTTTAATAAATAAATATTTTCTGCTAATTTTTCAACTGATTCTACTTTACACTGAGCTATAAACAAATCTTTTCTAATCCTTCAAAATTTTGATGACAAATTTAATTATTAGAAAACCATTACCAAAGTTATTTTTGGTGGTTTCTAATTTCAATAAAACAGCAATAAACCATAATAATGTCATTCTGAATTCATTTCAGAATCTAATTAGAACAGATTCCAGATCAAGTCCGGAATGACAGGACTTTACTACTTATTTTTATTCAAAAATGATTTTTCAATTTCACTTATTTTATTTAATCTTCTTTGGTGACGTCCGCCTTCAAATTCAGTCTTAAGCCAAACATTTACAATTGATTTGATACTTTCTTCACCAAGAGTTTTTGCTCCTAAAACAAGTACGTTCGCGTCATTGTGACTACGAGAACTTTGTGCACTAAATTCATTGTAGCAAGTCACTGCTCTTATTCCGGGAAATTTATTTGCAGTAATCGCTGAAGGAATACCAGTTGCATCAACTAAAATACCTACACATGCTTCTCTTAAAACAACTCGCTTTGAAACCTCAATTGCAAAGTCAGGATAATCACACGATTTTTTATCAAAAGTACCGCAGTCGATAACTTCATAATTTTTATCAGCAAGATATTTTTTCAATAATTCTTTTATATCAAATCCAGTATGATCTCCGCCAATTGCAATCTTAGTAATATTGCTTGCAGTAATCGAAACCGGATGTTCTGAATTTTGCTTTTCTTCACCGTAAACCACTTCAATATTTGAATGTTTTAATCGATCGAGAGCAGATGGTGTAAAGATTGTTCCTTTTTCAACATTTAAAATTTTTGATGAACTCAGTTCTAATTTTATAATATCGGCTTCAATAATTAGTTTCTTTTTCACAGTAATTCTTTTCTGTTATTAAGTTTTAGAGAATCAACAATGTTTTTTACGTCTTGAGAATTTTTTCTGTCACAAATCAACATCGCATCATCAGTGTCAATTACAATTAAATCACTTACTCCAACGGTTGCAATGAATTTTTTATTTCCTCTGATGTAAGTATTAAATGTCTTCATCATATAAACATCACCTTCAACTGCATTGCCGTCATCATCTTTATGAGAGAGTTCATAAACGGTCTGCCAGCTTCCGACGTCGCTCCAGTCAAAATCACTTTTAGTTAAATATACTTTTTGTGATTTCTCCATTACACCGTAGTCAATTGAGATACTCTTCAATTTTCCATAAACATCAGTTAGAACACTTTTGAAGTTTGATGTTCCGATGCTAGGTTTTAATTCTTCAAGTCCATCAGATAATTCAGGCATGTGGTTTTTAATTTCATCTAAAATAGATTCAGCTTTCCAAATAAAAATCCCAGAATTCCAAAGAAAATCACCTGACTCAACAAATCTTTTCGCAGTTGATAAATTTGGTTTCTCAGCAAATGTTAAAACTTTGTTGATGTCCTCGCTTCCTGACTTATCATCAATTTGAATATATCCGTAACCGGTCTCAGGCCTAGTTGGTTTAATACCTATTGTTACAAGTGAATCTGACTTACCAGCAAAATTAATTGCTTTCTTCAATGTTGCTTGAAAACTCTCAACATCTTGTATTAAATGATCTGCAGGTAAGGTTACAATCACAGCATCATTGTCTTTTGCTTCTACAATTACAGAAGCTAGGCCTATACAAGCTGCTGTATTTTTGCCAAATGGTTCGTCAATTATATTTTCTTTTGGGATAGCAGGTATTTGCTTTTGAATTAATGGTTTCTGAGTTTGATTGGTAATTACAAATATATTCTCGTTTTGAATAAGTCCATTTAATCTGTGGACTGTATCTTGAATCATCGTATGGTCGCCAAAAATATTCAATAACTGTTTTGGGCTTTTCTCTCTACTCTGCGGCCAAAATCTTGATCCTACTCCTCCAGCCATAATCACTGCATATGTTTTCATTAATTTTCCTTATGATATAACTTTTAATTTTTTGCCAAGTTTCTCTGATTTTTCCATGAACTTTGAAATATCAACTTCTTTTCTTTTTACTACTGCTGCAATAACAATTAAGCATGAACGCAGTTGATCAATTGTATTTTCATCCGGAATTATTTTTTCTTCTTTAATTTGCAAAAATGCTTCAGCAATTATTTTATGCATATTTGTAATTATTTCAAAACCAATCTTTTCTGATAACTCAGCATTGTTGTTCATCAATTCAATATTAAATAGAATATCTTCACTTGCAAACTGCATAGCAGCCAACTTATTCAAAAATTCATCAATCTCTTTAATTGGTTTTAAAATTTTCTTTTCAAAATTCTCAAACTCTAACTCGCTTTGATCATCTTCTAAATCATCTAAAATAAATTCACCTTTGTGCTGATCTTCCTTTTCAATAGTTACCTTTTGTTCCTGTTCAATTAATTCTTCAGTAATCTCTTTAATATTTATTTTAAGAGTGCTATCTGAATCATCCTCTTTTTCTTTTAATTCAACTTCAACCTTTTCTAACGGTTTTTCATTAAATAGGTGTTCTTTGCATATTTCCGGAGTTGCAACATCTAAAGTATTACTGAGATCCTGTAAAATTAAACTAGTGTGTTCTTTGAATTGATCTGAAAGTTTTAAAAAATCTATTCTGCTTTTACCAATGTAATTATTTAAATCACCCAGTTTTATAGCAAGCTTAGAAAACTGAGTTGTTTTTTTAAGGTGATTAATTGAGTCTTGTAAGTTATCCGAATTTGTAAGATATTCTTTAAGCAAAGTAATTGCTTCTATTTTATCGGTACTTAATCGTAAATTATTGGCAGCGTAGCTTATTGATTGTATGATATACTGTTTGTTTATTTCCATTAAGTAATAGTATTTTGTAATTAATGCGACGTTTAATTTAATCAATTTTACAGAATATTTTTTACCGAAGTATATTTTTTATTCATTTAATTTCAAATTGCCTTATAAAAGAACTTTTTTTCATTAAAAATGTTTACTAAATAAAATAATAAGATATATGATAGGATTTAGGTTTTCAGAATACAAACCGGAAGGTTCAGGCAAAGCAAACTTCGAGCAATTGCTGGACATCTTTCTTCAGTTATTAAATATTACATCTGGTGATGTTTCGCAGTCATTAGGATTATTAAGTGACCTCGATAAAAGATACGAAATGACTGATGATGAATACGGTGTTGGTGATTTTATAAATGATTTGAAGAATAAGGGCTATATCAAAGAGGACGAAAATAATCCTGATCAGTTTAAGATGACTGCCAAATCAGAACAGTCAATCAGGAAAAAGTCACTAGAAGAAATTTTCAGCAAATTAAAAAAAGCTGGAAAAGGAAACCACAATACCCCTTATTCAGGAGTTGGTGAGGAAAAAACCTCCGACAGACGTGATTTTATGTTCGGAGATACACTTGATCAAATAGATATGACTTCTTCTATCAAAAATGCTCAAATCAATCACGGAATTGGGGATTTCAAATTAACTGAAGGTGACCTCGAAATTGAAGAAAATGAACACAAAACAAACACTGCAACTGTTTTGATGATCGACATTTCGCATTCAATGATTCTTTATGGCGAAGATAGAATTACCCCGGCTAAGAAAGTGGCGATGGCTTTAGCTGAATTAATCACCTCACGCTTCAAAAATGATACTCTTGACATAATTGTTTTTGGTAACGATGCTTGGCCAATTGAAATAAAAGACCTCCCTTACCTTGAAGTTGGCCCGTACCACACAAATACATATGCCGGGCTCGAATTAGCAATGGATATTTTGAGGAAGAGAAAAACCAGCAACAAGCAGATTTTTATGATAACCGATGGTAAGCCGACGTGTATTAAAGAAGGAATTAAATATTATAAAAATAGCTTCGGACTCGATAGAAAAATAATTAACAAAACAATGAACCAGTCTGCACAGTGCAAAAGATTGGGAATTACAATAACTACTTTTATGATTGCCCGTGATCCATATTTACAGCAATTCGTAAGAGATTTTACAAAAACAAACAATGGACGAGCATATTACAGTTCGCTTACAAATTTAGGCGAATATATGTTTGAAGATTTCGTCAGAAATAGAAGAAAACGAATAAAATAGAAAGAGAAATTATGGATACAAATTTTGAAAAAATAATGACACTTGGTCAGTTAAAAGAATCCGATTACAAAAGAAAATCAGTAAAAGAAGAGATGAGAGATAATCTCATTAAAATGCTAAAGAACAAAACAAATCTCTTCAATGACATTATTGGTTATGAAGACACTGTAATTCCGGATATTCAAACAGCAATTCTATCGAAACACAATATCATTTTACTTGGTTTGCGCGGACAGGCAAAAACACGTATCGCCCGTTCTATGGTTAAATTGCTTGATGAGTTTATCCCAACGATCGAAGGCTCTGAAATTCATGATGACCCAATTAATCCAATTTCAAGGTTTGCTAAGGACTTGGTTAATGAGCAAAAGGATGAGACTCCGATTGAGTGGATTCACAGAGACGAAAGGTACGCAGAAAAACTTGCAACTCCTGATGTGACGATTGCAGATTTAATCGGTGATGTTGACCCCATAAAAGCGGCATCTCTTAAACTTCCCTATTCTGATGAAAGAGTAATTCACTATGGTATTATTCCGAGATCGCACAGAGGTATTTTTGTTATAAACGAATTACCAGATTTACAAGCAAGAATACAAGTTGCTCTATTTAATCTGCTTCAAGAAAAAGATGTGCAGATTAGAGGATTTAAATTAAGATTACCACTTGATGTGCAGTTTATTTTTACTGCAAATCCGGAAGATTACACAAACAGAGGCTCTATCGTTACTCCACTAAAAGATAGAATTGATTCGCAGATACTCACACATTATCCGAAAACATTAAAGGTTTCGAAACTGATCACTGAACAGGAAGCAAAATTAACAAATGAGCAAAAAGAAAATATAAAAGTGCCGGATCTTGTTAAAAATCTTGTTGAGCAGATTTCTTTTCAAGCAAGAGAAAGTGAATACGTTGATCAGAAATCCGGTGTTTCAGCACGCCTAACAATTTCAGCTTACGAAAACTTGATCAGTGCAGCAGAAAGAAGAATGCTCATAAACGGCGAATCAAAAACAAATGTAAGGATTTCAGATTTTGTCGGAGTAATCCCGGCAATTACCGGAAAAGTTGAATTAGTTTATGAAGGAGAACAAGAAGGCCCGGCAAAGGTAGCACAAATTTTATTAAGCAAAGCAATTAGAGAAGATTTTTCTCATTACTTCCCTAGCCCGGAACACTTAAAAAAACAGCACAAAGAAAATCCTTATCAATCAATTATAGCCTGGTTTAACGAAGGCAATAAAATTGATATATTAAACAATATTACTTTTGAAGAATACAAAAAGACTCTTTGCGGTATTCCCGGGCTATCCAATTTAGTTAATAAATTTGTTGAAGATTTATCCGAAGAAGAGCATGTATTGTTTATGGAATTTGCTCTACACGGATTAGCTGAATATTCTCTACTTAGCAAACATGGATTAGAATATGGTATTCAGTTTAAAGATATGTTGAGTAGCATGTTTACCCTTTCTGACGAAGATGACTATAATGATGAAGAAAATTATATCTAAATAGATTATTTTTTTATATTTTCGGTCATCTTAAAAATGGGGGCTTAATGCTAGTTACAACAACACACAACATTGAAGGCAAAAAGATTGTAAAGTACTTAGGATTAGTTTCTGGTGAAGCAATAATGGGTGCTAATATATTCAAAGACTTATTTGCAAGTATTAGAGATATTGTTGGCGGAAGATCAGCCGCATATGAGAATGAATTGAGACAAGCAAAAGAAATAGCAATTACTGAAATGCAGCAACACGCTGAACAATTGGGTGGTAATGCTGTAATTGCTGTAGATTTAGATTATGAGACTTTAGGTCAAGGCGGCGGAATGCTCATGGTTACTGCAAATGGAACTGCCGTAGTTTTAGAAGATTAAATTGAAAAGCCTCGGCATTTAACCGAGGCTTTAATTTTAGCTAACCTTCATTCTTCGTTTTAAATCCTTTCACCATCCAGTTTTTTGCTAAGAATAAACCAACAGGTGTAATCATAGCAATAATACCATAAATCAACCACATCATTTCAGAATTCATTTCTGCAGGCGGTGTATCTGCAGGTACATAATTCATTAAAAACCAACCAGAATAAAGGCTTGTTATAATCTTTGTTAAAAACCACGGAAATTGACCAATACCCATATAAATACCAGTCATATTTTTTGGTGCAATTTCAGCAACCCACTGTAAAAATCTTGGCTGCCACATTGCTTCACCAATTGTCATAATAAATAGATACCCCAACAATGTATAGAAATTAGGTCCCAATGCTAAAATGAAAGTAGGAGCAGCCATTATCAGCGTACCGATTATCATCATATTGTAAGTATTTTTCTTCGAAGTTAAAGCGGTTACAATTGGAGTAAGTATAAAAATCAATATTGGATTTAAGTTTACAAAGAACTCAAAGTTTTCACTTACAAACCCTTCAAATGCACGGCTTGTGTATTGTGGTAATGTTAACCAGTTATGAGCAAATAGTGTTTGAACAAAAATCAAAATGAAAATAAAAAATAGAAATCGTGTGTCTTTTAAAGGGAAATTTTTGATATAATATTTCAACTTCTCTTTAGCAGACATCTCTTCCATTTCATCTTTCTCTTCTTCGTCAACATCAGGAGATTCTGCTTTCACATTCTCTAGTGCCTGCTTCATTGCATTTTTTGACATTATAAATGCGACAACAATAATACCTGCAACGGTTAACGCTACATAAACCCAGAACACACCGGTTATTCCAGCAGCCTTTCTAACAGGAGGCGAAATTAGACCAGGTAAAAAACCGCCTAGGTTCATCAATGCATAAAGCATCGCGTAACCCATTGCCGCTGTTTTAGGAGTAGTTAATTGTTTTACTCCAGCATACGCGGCCGGCTGATAAATCCCATAGCCCAATACAATACCCATAATTCCAAGCATCGCTAAAATATGAGCTCCTCCCCATAAGCCAGGTGCACCAATATTCGGCGACATTGTCAAAAGTATTCTACCAACTAACATTGAAGTGAGAGAAATTAATAAAGCCCTTCTCAAACCTATCCAGTCGACAGTTGCCCCAAGAAACAACATTGCTAAAGTGATACCCGCAGTTAACACACCTACCATGTTTCCTGCACGAATGTCATCGAGTTTGATGTATTCATTAAAAAATATTGCAAGTAGGCCAACAACACCAAAATAAGTAAGTCCCTCTAAAACGTATGAGAGGTTTAATCCGAATAAAGCACGGGATGTATGTGCTAAATCAACAAACGGCTGAGTAAGTTCCTTTAGAATCTTCTTAGCTGCACCTCCGTTTTGATTGCCATTAACTTCTTCCATATTCTCCTCATTTGATTTCATAATTAGATTATATTTACTTCCGCTTCCAAATTTATATTAAAATTAAAACTGACTTGTTTTCTAATAAATTCTGCTAATTTGTATATTTCTTGTCCGCTTGCTTTACCATGATTAACTAAAACCAATGCTTGTTTGTCGTAAGTGCCGCTATCACCTACCCTCATTCCCTTTAGTCCGCACTTTTCAATCAACCAACCAGCCGGAATTTTAAATTGACCATCTTCTGTTTCGTATTGAATAGAATCAGTAAATTCCAGCTTAATTTTTTCTGCATGATTTTTATCAACTATAGGATTTTTGAAAAAACTGCCGGCATTACCAATCTCTTTTGTGTCCGGTAGTTTGCTTCTTCTGATTTGTTTTACTAATTCACTTACCTTTTTTATGGTGAGTTCTTCTGAGGGGATATCAAATGCAGCCTTTGCAAGTGATGAATAATCTGTATTTATAAGCGGATTTTTTGTCAACTTCAAAACAACTTCAGTAATTACAAATTTATTTTTTAATTCATCCTTAAAAATACTACACCTGTATCCGAATTTGCAATCTTTTTCATAAAAAACTTTCTCCTGCAAGTTTGATAAAAATACACCGGTTAAAGAATAAAAAACATCCTTTAATTCAGCACCATATGCTCCTATATTTTGAATCGGTGCTGCTCCTACTGTACCCGGTATTAAAGAGAGATTTTCAATCCCGCCAAAGTTTTTTTCGACACAAAACTCTACTAAATTATCCCAAATTTCTCCAGCCCCACATTTTATCAAAACATGTTCATCTGTTTCTTCAATAACTTCTATTCCTTTGATAGAATTTTTGATTACTACTCCTTCAAAATCTTTGGTGAACAAAATATTGCTGCCACCACCTAAAATTAGGGGAGGTAAGATTTTTTCATCTGCTAATTTTATTGCTCCTTTTATTTCTTCTTTTGAATTGCACTCAATAAAGTATTCAGAATTTACGTCAACATTAAATGTGTTGTATTTTAGTAAAGATTTGTTCTCAATTATATTCATCGTTTCTTCCACTCTATTTTATTAAACATTTCTCCATCGGAAACTAAAATGATGGCTCCTTCTTTATCGGTTCTGTGCATTACAATATTTCTCTCATTAAACCTCTTGACTATCTCTTTTGAGGGATGTTTAAATTTATTGACAACTCCGGCACTTATTAAAGTAGCCTTTGGTTTAACATAATCTAAAAATTTTTCGCTTGAACTAGTTTTACTGCCATGATGTCCAGCTTTCAAAATATCGGCTTGTAAAAATTCTCCATAATCATCTATCAATAACTTTTCAGTTTTGACACCGGCATCACCTACAAACAAAATTTCATTATTTCCGTGCACTAATTTAATAATTCCACTCTTATCATTTACATTTAGAGAGTTATAATCATAATCTGTTGTATCACTCAAAATATATAATTGCACCCCACCAATATTCATAACTGATTTGGAATAGTATTCCATTTCAACTGTACTTTCTCTAATGAAATCCTCAAATAGAATATCTTTTTCTAATGTTGAATCGATTTGCGGTTTGATAATTTTCTCAATGGTTCCCTCGCTTATTAGCGAATAGAACCCTTTGTAATGATCAGAATCTACATGTGACACAAATGCATAATCGATTTTCTCTATTCCAAATCTTTTTAACAATGGGCTTATTACGTTTTTACCATTATCAAAATATGGAGTGGCATTTCCAGCATCGATTAATGCAGTTTGTTTATTTGGGAATTTTAAAAGGAATGCATCCCCTTGCCCAATATCAATAGTTACTACTGAGAGTTTACTATCAGGTAAAAGTGGGAAATCATCGAATGAAATAAATAAGTAAAAGTTTACTGAAATGAGAATCATAAAAATCAATTTGATGTGAAATGATTTTAAGAATTTCCAATAATAAAATGAGAAAGAAATGAGAATGTAAAAAATGATTCCATCAATTAATGAGAATTTATAAATCGGAATAAATGAAAAATCCAAAGCTCCGGTGAAGCTTACAAACTCAAACAATAAATAACTGAAGAAGTCATTTGCTGAAGCATAAATAACTGCAAGCCAAGGCCAAATAGTTGACACAACAAGTGCAAAAATTCCAACGCCAACTATAATTCCGATTAACGGGATGACGATAAGATTAGCAAATAATGAAATTACTGAAAGCTTGTTAAAATATAATAATGTAAAAGGAAGTGTTCCAATCTGTGCTGCTAGCGACACTCCCATGAATAGTAGTATTCCTTTAATATATTTGTTTATTGAAAAGCTGTAAAGCAAAGATTTAATTTTCGGATAAATAATCACGATGGACAGAACGGCAGAAAATGATAACTGAAATCCCGGGTTAAAAAGCTGATTGGGATTGATAATTAAAAGAATCAAGGCAGCAAAAGCTAAGGCATTTATTGTATTATAGCTTCTGTTACTCA